>NZ_JBHSQJ010000003.1:0-3255 GCF_042658505.1 Streptacidiphilus monticola
GCGGCCTGGTGGCGGGCGGCTACGTGCTGGCGACGGGCGGCCTGCCGGGCCGGGCGGGCGTGGCGGTGCTGGCCGGGGTGGACCGGGACGGCACCTTCAACGCGGTGCAGTCCTTCCGCCAACTGCTGGGCCGGGTCGGCACGGCGATCCCCGCGCAGGTGGTCCGCGACTGGCCGACGGCGGTGGTCCGCGGCACCGAGGAGGGCTTCTACGGCACGCCCTGGACGGACCGGCAGACCCTGGACCTGATGGACTTCCTGGGCCGGACCAAGCAGAACTTCTTCCTCTACGCCCCCGGCGACGACCCCTACCGGACCGTGCAGTGGCGCGACTCCTATCCGCAGGACCGGCAGGTCGCGCTCGCGTCGCTGGCCCAGCGGGCCGCCGCCAACCACGTGACGCTCGGCTACGCCCTCTCCTTCAGCCAGTCGCTCTGCTACACCTCGGCCGGCGACCGGGCGGCGCTGCTGGCCAAGCTGGAGTCGCTGTACGGGATCGGCTTCCGCAGCTTCCAGCTCCAGTTCACCGACGTCAGCTACCGGCACTGGCACTGCGACGCCGACCGGGACGCCTACGGCCACAGCCCGGCCGCGGCGGCACAGGGGCAGGCGGACCTGGTGTCCTTCGTGCTCCGGGAGTTCGCCGCCCGGCACCCGGACGCGGCGCCGCTGTCGGTGCTGCCGACCGAGTACCACCAGGACGGCGCCTCGGACTACCGGACGGCGCTGGCCAAGGCGCTGGACCCGCGGGTGGAGGTGGCCTGGACGGGCGTCGGCGTGCAGCCGGGCACCATCACCGCGGCCGAACTCCAGTCCGCTTCCCGAACGTTCGGGCATCCTCTGGTGACCCAGGACAACTACCCGGTCAACGACTCGGCGCAGGACCGCCTCTACCTCGGCGCCTACCAGGGCCGGGACCCGGCGGTCGCGGCCGGTTCCGCCGGTCTGCTGGTCAACGCCATGGAGCAGCCGCTCGCCTCGCGCATCCCGCTGTTCACCGCGGCCGACTTCGCCTGGAACCCGTCCGGCTACGACCCGGTCGCCTCCTGGCAGGCGGCGCTGACCGACCTCGCCGGCTCGACGGGCTCCCCCGCCCGGACGGCACTGGCCGCGCTGGCGGGCAACTCGGCGTCCTCGCCGCTGGGGCAGCAGGAGTCGGCCTACCTGCGGCCGCTGCTGGCCGCGTTCTGGTCGGCGTTCGAGCCGACGGCGGGCGCGAAGGGCGACGCGGCGCGGCAGCAGCAGGCGGCGGCCGCGCTGCGGCAGGCCTTCACGGCGATGGCGGACGCACCCGACACCCTGGCCGGGCTCGCGGACGGACAGCTGGCCGCCGAGGACGGCCCCTGGCTGGACCAGCTCGCCCTCTACGGCCGGGCCGGCCAGGCTGCCGTGGACATGCTGGCGGCGCAGCGCGCCGGCCACGGATCGGCTGCCTGGCACAGCCGGGTGACGCTGCATCAGCTCCTGGCCCGGATCGCCGACGGCGGGGTGACCGTGGGCCAGGGCGTGCTGGACGCCTTCCTGGAGCGCACCCTCAAGGCCTCCGACGCCTGGGCCGGCCTGGGGGGCGACAACCAGCTGACGCCGACCACCACCCTGGGCACGGCCCAGGACCACGACCCGGCGCTGATGGTCGACGACGACCGCGACAGCTACTACTGGACCGACGCCCCGCCCCAGCCGGGCGACGCCGTCGGCGTCGACCTGGGCACCACGCAGGCCGTCGGCACGGTCCGGATCACCATGGGCGGTCCGGACGGTGACGTGGCGTCGGACGACTACCTGCACGACGCGGTGCTGGAGTACGCGACCCAGGACAGCGGCTGGCAGCAGGTGGCCACCTACCACGACCGCAAGACGATCACGGCCGTGCTGCCCGTCGGCACGACGGCCCGCTACGTGCGGCTGCGGGCGCTGTCCGGCCAGGACAGCGCGGTGGCGGTGCGCTCCTTCCGCGTCGACGCCCCGGGCTCGGCCACCCCGACCGCGACCGCCCCGCCCGCGGCGGCGGGCACGGACGCCGACGACGTGGTCGACGGCACGCTCGACACCCCCTACCGCGCGGCGGCCGCGCCGAGCGCGGGTGAGGCCCTGACGGTCGCGCTCGGCCGCTCGCGCCCGCTGAACCGGGTCGTCGTCTTCACCGACGCCTCGGTGCACGCCCCCGGCTGGGTCGAGGTCCGCGACGCGACCACCGGCGTCTGGCACCGGCTCGGCGCCCTCTCCGGCGACGGCTACACCGAGCTGGCGGCGGACCCGAAGCTGCGCGCCGACCGGATCCGGCTGGTCTGGGCCGCGGGGGCGCAGGCCCCCGTGGTCTACCAGGTGGTCCCCTGGTACGCGGACACGCCGGCGGCCGCCCTCCAACTGCCGCAGCAGTCCCTGGACCTGGAGGCCGGATCGGCCCCGGTCACGCTCGACGGCGTACTCCAGTCCCAGGGCGCGGGCGGCGCCTCGGGCACGGTGTCGGTCACGGTGCCGGAGCAGGCCAAGGGCCTCACGGTGTCCGGCGCCGGTACCCTCTCCCTGCCGCGCGGCGGCCAGGCGGCGGCCCCCCTGCGCTTCGCGGCCGCGCCCGCCACCCCGGTGGGCGACTGGACGGTCCAGGTCGCGCTCGCCTCCGGCGGCCGCACGGTCACCCAGGACGTCACCGTCCACGTGCATCCGGCGACGACCGGTCCGGACCTCGCCCGCACCGCGACGGCCACCTCCTCCGGCGACGAGACCCCCGACTTCCCCGCCTCCGCGGTCAACGACGGCGACCCGACCACCCGTTGGTCCTCCCCCGCCCAGGACGACGCCTGGCTGCAGCTCGAACTGGCGTCACCTGCCGTGCTGGGCAAGGTCGTTCTGCACTGGCAGGACGCGTACGCCGCGCAGTTCGCGGTGCAGACCTCGCTGGACGGCGTCCACTGGACCACCTCGGCGCTGGTGAAGGACGGCCGCGGCGGGGACGAGACGGTCCGCTTCCCGGCTGTGCCGGCGCAGTTCGTGCGGATCCAGGGCGTGCAGCGGGCGACGAGGTTCGGGTACAGCCTGTTCGGTGTCGAGCTCTACGCGGTGGCGGGCGCGACCCCGCCCCCGTCCTCCGTGCAGCCGTCCCCCACGGCGAGCCCCGCTCCTCCCTCCGACTCGCCGATCCCCACCCCCACGACCACTGCCACGACGGCGGCAGCCCCCGACCCGTCGCCCTCAACCGAAGGGTGAGTTCCGCAGGGGCGCGGGGCTGTCGACATGTGCGGCTCCGCCGCGTGGG
>NZ_JBHSQJ010000003.1:3341-18926 GCF_042658505.1 Streptacidiphilus monticola
GTGGTGCGTTGCTCGCGCGGCCCGCGCCCCTGGCGCGTCGGTGCAACTACAGCAAGAAGCCCCGGGATCCGTGGTGCGCTAGGCGCATCGATCGGCCGGGGCTCCTGGGGAGAGCGGGGCGTCGGCTGGTTGGGAGGGCAGGCCCGACCGCCCCGCCCCCATATGGGCGAGCTCCTCGGCCGTGCCGTACGGCTCCAGGTACGGGCGCCAGCGTGGGTCCCGGTGTCCGGTCCCGATGATCCGCCAGGCCAGGCCGGTCGGGGGCGCGGGCGGGCGCTTCATCCGCCAGCCGAGGTCGGCCAGGTGCCGGTCGGCCTTGACGTGGTTGCAGCGGCGGCAGGCCGCCACCACGTTGTCCCAGGCGTGCTGTCCGCCCCGGCTGCGCGGGATCACGTGGTCGACGCTGGTGGCGACGCCCCCGCAGTAGACGCAGCGTCCGCCGTCGCGCGCGAACAGCGCCCGGCGGGTGAGCGGGACCGGTCCCTTGTAGGGGATGCGGACGAAACGGGTCAGTCGGACGACCGACGGCGCCGAGATGGCGCTGGTGGCGCTGTGCATGAGTACCCCGGTGTCCTCCAGGCTGACTGCCTTCTTGTCGAGGACCAGCACCAGGGCGCGTCGTAGGGACACGACGCCGAGCGGTTCGTAGGACGCGTTCAGGACCAGGACATGTGCCACGAGGGCCTCCCTTGCGCCGACGGCACGTGGCTCGTGCCGGGACGAAACAGCGATCTCCCACAGTGTCACCGCAGGCCACACTCCCGCGCCAGCACTCCGGGTGATCGGAGGGAGTGTGTCCTCCCCCACACTGGTGATGCCCAAGGTGACGCCCTGTCACGCCGACGGATCTTCCACCCTCGGTACCCTGGCGGCCATGGACCGCACCGCGCAGACCGCAACGCAGAACGCCGACCAGGCCGTGAGCTACCTCAGCTCCCACTGGGAGGGCTGGCTCTACGGGGGCCTGCGGATCCTGTTCATCCTGGCCGCGGCCCTGGTCATCCGGGCCGTGGTGCTGAAGGTCATCGACAAGGCGGTCGGCCGGATGGCCTCCGGCGGGTCGGCCGGCTCCTCCGGCACGCTGATCAACGGGCTGCTCGCCAACGCCGAGCGGCGCCGGCAGCGCTCCCAGGCGATGGGTTCGGTGCTGCGCAGCGTGGCGTCCTTCGTGATCCTCGGCACAGCGGCGATCACGATCCTGCCGATCCTCGGGATCGACCTGGCCCCGCTGCTCGCGAGCGCGGGTGTGGCCGGCGTCGCGGTCGGTTTCGGCGCGCGGAACCTGGTGACGGACTTCCTCTCCGGCGTCTTCATGATCATGGAGGACCAGTACGGCGTCGGCGACCAGATCGACACCGGCGTGGCCACCGGCACCGTGCTGGAGGTGGGCCTGCGGGTGACCAAGCTGCGCGGGCAGGGCGGCGAGATCTGGTACATCCGCAACGGCGAGGTGAAGCGGATCGCGAACATGAGCCAGGGCTGGGCCACGGCGAACGTGGAGGTCCCGGTGCACTACGACTCCGACCTCGACCTGGTCGAGCGGCTGATCCTGGCCGCCGGCGAGGAGATGGGCAAGGAGGACGAGTGGAGCGAGCTGCTCTGGGAGCCGGTGAAGATCCTGGGGGTGGACTCGCTGGCCGGGGACGCGGTGCTGCTGCACGTCCAGGCCAAGACCCAGCCGGGCAAGTCGCTGTCCGTGGCCCGGGAGCTGCGCCGCCGGATCAAGCTGGCCCTCGACGCCGAGGGCATCCGCCTGGCCGGCGCTCCGGAACTGCCGGACACTCCCGAATCGGTCCCCGCCCCGCGCCCCGCCGTGGAGATCGCCGCGCCCTCCGCCCTCGCGGACCCCAACTCGGCCCAGTCCCGGACCGCGAGCCCGCTCCCCTCGGACAAGCCCTGAGGGTCCGTCAGTCCCCGGCCACCGCGCGGCGGTAGAGCGCAACCCGGTAGGTGGCGGTCGCCGCGGCCTGGCACAGCCCGGTGAGCAGCAGCAGGAGGACGACGCCCGCCGCCACGGCGGCCATGACCGCCGGGTCGTCGGTCTCGACCGCCAGGACCAGGGCCGCCAGCGCGGCCAGGCCCACCAGGATGGTGGTGATCCACACGCGCAGGGTGCCCGTCACCCAGCGGCCGACCTGCCTGCGGCCGAGGACCAGCGAACGGCGCAGCCCCGAGACGAGGCCGGCCCCTTCCAGCACCAGGACCGGGACGGCGAAAAAGGTCAGCAGGGACCAGGAGAGGCCCAACAGCTCGAACACCACGCTGAGCCCTGCCGTGTTCTCCAGCACCCGGAGCATGCTGCCGAGCACGGCGGCCAGCAGCGTCCAGGCGGTCAGCACGGGGAGCCGGCGCCCTGCGGCGGCCAGGGAGACGCGCAGCGGCTCCCTGGAGCCGTCCAGCAGCCGGTGCACGGAGTGCTGCAGGCTCGCCGAGACGTAGGTGTTGACGCATGCGAGCACCACGAGCACCGCCCCCAGGACAGTGGCGTCGCCGGGCGTGAGGTGATGGCCCGCGCGCAGTCGCTCCCAGGCACCGTGCAGCGGGAGCGAGACTGCGACCGTCAGGACGACCGCGTAGGCGGCCAGGCCGAGCAGGGGGAAGCCGAGCAACCCGGGGCGCGTGTACAGCACCTTCGCCGCCGTTCTGATCACACCGTCCGCCATGCCCGCCCCTGTCCCGCCCGTGCGCCGGAGGGCTGTTCTACACGAAGGTTGGGTCCGTGCCGAGTTTCGTTGTAAAGTACAACTTAGAGAATAGTTGTAAATACCAATGATGATGCGAAGGTCGCCCGCATGTCTGCCTCACCGTCCCACCACGCCGCCGCGCCCGTCCCGCAGCGGGTCGTGCTGCGGCACGTGCTCACCCACCTGGTCATGCCGCTGCTCATGTGCGTCGGCATGGGCCTGGCCTACCTCGGCGCGTTCCACGCGCCGAAGCCGAACCACCTCGGCGTGGCGGTGGTCGGCAGCACCCCGCAGGTGCAGGTGCTGGCGCAGACGCTGAAGGACAAGGCCGGCAGCGGACTCGACGTCACCACCGTGGCGGACCAGGCCACCGCGCGGCACGAGCTGATGAACCGTCAGCTGGTCGGCGCCTACGTGCCGGACTCCGCGACGCCGACGCTGCTGGTGGCCTCCGCCAACTCGGACACCTCGGCGACCGCCGCCGAGAAGGTGTTCACCGCCGTCGCCGCGCAGACCGCGGACCGGCCGCTGACCGTCACCGAACTGACCCCGCTCGCCTCCGGCGACCCGACCGGGCAGGGGCTGTTCTTCCTCCTGGTCGCGGTGAGCATCGGCTCCTACGCGAGTGTCGCGGTGATCGGCGGCGCGGGCGGCGTGCTGCGGATGCGCGTGCGCGGACTGCTCGTCCTCGGCGCCTCGCTCGTCGTCAGCCTGATCGGCCTGCTGCTCGCGGGCCCGGTGTTCCACCTCGTGGACCACGACCTGGCCGCCGTCTGGGCGCTGTCCTGGGCGTACTCGGCGGGCGTCATGGCCGTCGGCACCGCCCTGCACACCTTCCTGGGCCGGTGGACCACGCTGGGCACGATGCTGCTGTTCGTCATGCTCAACTTCACCTCCTCCGGCGGCATCTACCGCCCCGACCTGCAGAACGGCTTCTTCGGCAGCCTGCACGCCTTCTGGAACGGGGCCGGCTTCCTGGAGGGCGCGCGCAACGCGGTCTACTTCGACGGGCGCGGCGGCCTGGCCGGGAACGTGCTGACGCTGGCGGTCTGGCTGGTGGTGGGCGCGGCCTTCATGGGCGTCGCCTCGCTCGCCGAGAAGCGGCGCCGCCCGCTGGCCGCCCCGGAGACGCCGGCCGAGCGCGAGGAGGAGCTGGAAGAAGCGGTGGCGGCCTGATCCGCGGTCGACCCGACGGCCCCCGCGGCCGGGAGACGAGGTAACACTTCGGTCTCCTCGGCCCCGGGGGCCGTCCGCATGCATTGACAGCCGCCCGGGCGTCGCCGTACGTTCCTCCCACCGTTAGGAAACTTTCCTATTAGTGGAGCGACGACGCCCATGGCCACCAGCCCCGCACAGCCCGGCACGCCGAGCCTGCTGCGCGCGATCAACGACCGCGCCGCCCTCGAACTGCTGCTGGAGCAGGGGCCGTTGTCGCGCAGTCAGCTCGGCGCGCTGACCGGCCTGTCCAAGCCCACCGCCTCGCAGCTGCTGGCCCGGCTGGAGCAGGCGGGGCTGGTCGTCCCGGTCGGCACCACCGCCGGACGGCCCGGGCCCGGAGCGCAGCTGTACGAGATCAACCGCAGCGCCGCCCACGTGGCCGGGATGGACGTCACCCCGGCCCGGATCCGGGTGGCGGTCGCGGACCTCACGGGGCAGGTCGTCGGGGAGCACCGGCTGGCGACGCCCGGCCGCAGCGCCGCCGGCACGGTGGAGCGGGTGGCCGAGGCCCTGGACGCGGCCTGCGCCGGTGCCGGGCTCGCCCGTGACGCCGTGAAGCAGCTGGTCATCGGCACCCCGGGCGCCCTCGACCCGGCCGACGGCAAGCTGCGCTACGCCCCGCACCTGCCCGGCTGGCACTCCCCCACGCTGCTCGCGGACCTGGCCTCGGGGCTGGGCCTGCCGGTCGCGGTGGAGAACGACGTCAATCTGGCCGCCGTCGCCGAGCAGCGGCTCGGCGCGGCACAGGGGGTGGACGACTTCGTCCTGCTGTGGGCGGAGGAGGGCGTCGGCGCGGCCGTCGTCATCGCCGGGCGCCTGCACCGCGGCCACACGGGCGGCGCGGGCGAGGTCGGCTACATGCCGCTGCCCGGCGCCCCGCTGATCAAGAACGTCCGCCGGGAGAACTCCGGCGGCTTCCAGGAGCTGGCCGGCGCCCCCGCCGTGCTGGCCCTGGCCCGTGAGCACCGGGTCGGCGACCGCACCGCCGCCGAGGCCGTGGCCAGGGCCCGGGAACTGGCGGAGCGTCAGGACCCGGCCGGTGCGCAGGTGCTGCGGACGCTGGCCCAGCGGCTGGCGACGGGGCTGGCCGCGATCGTCGCCGTCGTCGATCCGGAGCTGGTCCTGCTCAGCGGCGACATCCCGACCGCGGGCGGCGAACCGCTGCGCGCGGCGGTCGCCGAGGAGCTGACCGGGCTCGCCGTGCCCCGGCCCCGGCTGCTGCTGAGCGCCCTCGGCGCGGCAGGCGGCTCCCCGGTGGTCGCCGGGGGGCTGCAGACGGCCCTCGCGACGGTGCGGGAGCAGGTCTTCACCACGGCGTAGCACGCATCCCACGATTCCACGAACTCCCGGTCCGGACACGGCACTTGTGCCGGGCCGCGGCCCAGCACAGCCTCCGGCGCCCCGGCGCCGCCCGCACCACGCACACCCAGGCACCCCCGCACCAGTCATCCGGCCGAACCTCAGGCGGGCAAGGACGCCCGCGACCCCACAGGAGGACCACCGTGAGCACCCGTCAGATCCCCGGCAGAAGCCGCCGCACCGCCGCGGCCATAGCCGTCTCCGCCACGCTCGCGCTGACCGCCGCCGCCTGCACCGGCAGCAGCGGGGGCGGCCAGGGCAGCACCGGCAGCTCCAGCGCCCCGGTCACCATCACCTTCTGGCACGGCTGGAGCCAGGCGAACGAGCTCAAGGCGATCAACGACAACATCGCCGCTTTTGAGAAGTCGCACCCGAACATCAAGGTCAAGGCCGTCGCCAACGTCACCGACGACAAGATCAACCAGGCGCTGCGGGCGGGCGGCGACCAGGCTCCGGACGTCGTGTCCTCCTTCTCCACCAACAACGTCGGCGGCTTCTGCAAGACCGGCGAGTGGGTGAACCTGGACCCGTTCCTGCAGAAGGACGGCATCGACAAGGCCAAGACCTACTCGGCCGCGATGCTCAACTACACGTCCTACAACGGCGACCAGTGCGCGCTGCCGCTGCTCGGGGACGCCTACGGCCTGTACTACAACACCGACATGTTCAAGGCGGCCGGCATCGCCTCCCCGCCGAAGACCTGGAGCGAGTTCCAGGCCGACGCCGTCAAGCTGACCAAGCAGACCGCCTCCGGCTACGCGCAGCTCGGCTTCATGCCGCTCTACCACGGCTACGAGACCACCACCGAGCACTACGCCGCCCAGTTCAGCCCGACCTGGTTCGACTCGGCCGGCAAGTCGAACATCGCCAAGGACCCGGCCTTCGCGGCCGCGCTCAAGGAGCAGAAGACGCTGGTCGACGCGCTCGGCGGGTACAAGAAGCTGGACAAGTACCGCACCTCCTTCGGCGACGAGTTCAGCGCCAAGAACCCGTTCGAGACCGGTCAGGTGGCCATGGCCCTGGACGGCGAGTGGCGGGTCTCGATGATCAAGAGCGACGGTGCCAAGGTCAACTACGCGACGGCCCCGCTCCCGGTCCCGGACGGGCAGGCCGACAAGTACGGCATCGGCTACCAGACCGGCACCATCATCGGCATCGCCTCCACCAGCAAGAAGCAGGCCGCCGCCTGGGAGTTCCTCAAGTACCTGACCACGGACACGCACGCGGTGGTGTCCTTCGCCAACGCCATCTCCAACGTGCCCAGCACGCTGGCCGGCCTGCAGTCGCCCGACCTGGTGAAGACCCCGCAGTTCCAGACCTTCCTGGATGTGGCCGCCAACCCGGGCAGCAACACCACCCCGGCCGCCCCCAACGGCGCCGCGTACATCACCACCTACCAGAACCTCGGCTACAAGTACGAGTCCGGCCAGATCAGCGACGCGGGCCTGGCCAAGGCGCTGACGGACACCGCCAACCAGATCGACACGGACCTCGCCCAGGCCAGGTGAGGCCGCTCCGAGTGATCCGCCCCGGTGGCCCGGCGCTCCCCCGCCGGGCCACCGGCTCCGCCCGAACTCCCCTCCCCCGGTGGTGACTCCGCGATGGCAACCGCTGCGCCGACCCCGAACCGCACCCCGCCCGCCCTGCGCCGCAAGCGCCGCAAGGAGCTGGCGA
Organism: Streptacidiphilus monticola; assembly: GCF_042658505.1. Taxonomy (NCBI): domain Bacteria; kingdom Bacillati; phylum Actinomycetota; class Actinomycetes; order Kitasatosporales; family Streptomycetaceae; genus Streptacidiphilus; species Streptacidiphilus monticola. The sequence continues at coordinate 10,277 of NZ_JBHSQJ010000003.1, forward strand.
CCGCGGTCGGCTTCCTGTCCCCCTGGCTGATCGGGTTCTGCGTCTTCTTCGCCTACCCGCTGATCTCCACGGTCTACTTCAGCCTCACCCACTACGACGGCTTCAACCCGCCGAGCTACGTGGGCTTCAAGAACTACGACTACGTCGTCACCAAGTTCCCCTTCTTCTGGCAGGCGGTGCGCAACACCGCCTGGCTGGTGGCGGTGATGGTGACGCTGCGCACCGTCTTCGGCATCGGCATCGGCCTGCTGATCACGAAGATCAAGACCGGTGCGGGCTTCTTCCGCACCGCCTTCTACCTGCCCTACCTCGCCCCGCCGGTGGCCGCGACGATCGCCTTCGCGTTCCTGCTCAACCCCGGCACCGGGCCCGTCAACCACCTGCTCGGCCAGCTCGGCCTGCCGCAGCCGGGCTGGTTCAACGACCCGAACTGGTCCAAGCCCTCGCTGGTGCTGCTGGGCCTGTGGGGCATCGGCGACCTGATGGTCATCTTCATGGCCGCGCTGCTGGACGTGCCCACCGAGCAGTACGAGGCGGCGTCGCTCGACGGCGCGAGCCCGTTCCAGAAGTTCCGCTTCGTCACGCTGCCGAACATCCGGCCGATCATCATGTTCGCGGTGATCACCGGCATCATCCAGACGCTGCAGTACTACACCCAGGCGATCATCGCCGGGCAGGTGGCCTCCGGCGTCGTCGGCAACTCCGGCCAGCAGTTCGAGCCCGGCTTCCCCGACGGCTCCACCTGGACCGTGCCCCAACTCGTCTACAACATCGGCTTCCAGCGCTTCGACTACGGCTCCGCCTGCGTGGTGTCCATCCTGCTCTTCGTCGTCGCCATGGCCTGCACCGCCCTGCTGATGCGCCGCCGCGCCGGCCTCATGGGCGAGGACTGAGGGAGTGACCGACCATGAGTGACACACTGACCCTGACCACCTCGCCCAGCCGCGGCGACGCCCCCTCCGCCTCCGACGCCGCCTGGCGCCGCGCCCGGCGCCGCCGCGCCCTGGAGTGGATCGCCGTCCACTCGGTGGGCATCGCCGTCGCGCTGCTGTTCCTGCTGCCCTTCGTCTTCGTCTTCCTCACCTCGGTGATGACGGACGGTCAGGCGCTGACCAACAGCTACTGGCCCCAGCACTGGGCCTGGAGCAACTACAAGAACGTCTTCGACGTGCCCGGGTTCGGCACCTGGTGGAAGAACAGCGTCGAGTACGCCGTGCTGGGCACCGTGCTGACCGTGGTCTCCTCGGTCCCCGTCGCCTACGCCCTGGCCAAGTTCCGGTTCCCGGGCCGGCGGTTGGCGATGATCCTGGTGATCTCGATGATGATGCTGCCGCCGCAGGTCATCGTCATCCCGATGTACCTGTTCTGGGCCAAGCAGATGCACCTGGACGGCACGCTGTGGCCGCTGATCATCCCCATGGCCTTCGGCGACGCCTTCTCCATCTTCCTGCTGCGCCAGTTCCTGCTGACCATCCCCAAGGAGTACCTGGACGCCGCGAAGGTCGACGGCTGCGGCGAACTGCGCACCCTGTTCCGGGTCGTGCTGCCGATGGCCCGGCCGGCCATCTCGGCGGTGGCGCTGTTCCAGTTCTTCTACTGCTGGAACGACTACTTCGGGCCGCAGATCTACGCCTCCGACAACCCGGCCGCCTGGACGCTCTCCTACGGACTGCAGTCCTTCCACGGGGCCCACCACACCAACTGGAACCTGCAGATGGCCGCGACCATGCTCGTCATGGCCCCCGTCATCGTCGTGTTCTTCTTCGCGCAAAAGGCCTTCATCGAAGGCGTGACACTGACAGGAGTGAAGGGCTGATGGGCCTCAAGCTGGTAGTCGTGGGCGGAGGTTCCACCTACACCCCCGAGCTCGTCGACGGCTTCGCCCGGCTGCGCGACTCGCTCCCGATCGGCGAACTGGTCCTGGTGGACCCGGCGGCCGAGCGCCTGGAACTGATCGGCGGCCTCGCCCGCAGGATCTTCGCCCGCCAGGGCCACCCGGGGACCGTCACCACGACCGGCGACCTGGAGGCCGCGGTGGACGGCGCGGACGCCGTGCTGCTGCAGCTGCGGGTCGGCGGGCAGGCGGCCCGCAACCAGGACGAGACCTGGCCGCTGGAGTGCGGCTGCGTCGGCCAGGAGACGACCGGGGCGGGCGGCCTGGCCAAGGCGCTGCGCACCGTCCCCCTGGTCCTCGACATCGCCGAGCGGGTGCGCCGGGCCAACCCGGACGCCTGGATCGTCGACTTCACCAACCCCGTCGGCATCGTCACCCGGGCCCTGCTGACGCACGGTCACCGGGCCGTCGGCCTGTGCAACGTGGCCATCGGCTTCCAGCGGAAGTTCGCCGCGCTGCTCGGGGTGGCACCGGAACGGGTGGCCCTGGACCATGTCGGACTCAACCACCTGACCTGGGAGCGGGGCGTTCGGCTGGACGGCGTGGACGTCCTGCCGAAGCTGCTCGCCGAGCACGGCGCGGCGATCGCCTCGGACCTGCACCTGCCCGACGGGCTGGTCCGGCGGCTCGGCGTGGTCCCCTCCTACTACCTGCGCTACTTCTACGAACACGACGCCGTGGTGCGGGAGTTGCGCGAGCAGGGCTCGCGGGCGAGCGAGGTGGCGGCGATCGAGAAGCAGCTGCTGGAGCTGTACGCCGACCCGGCGCTGGACGAGAAGCCCGAGCTGCTCGGCAAGCGCGGCGGCGCCTTCTACAGCGAGGCGGCGGTGCAGCTGGCGGCTTCGCTGCTGGGCACGGACGGGTCGGTGAGCGAGCAGGTCGTCAACGTGTTCAACCGCGGCACGCTGCCGTTCCTCCCGGACGACGCGGTGATCGAGGTCGCCGCGTCGGTCTCCTCGGCCGGGGCCGTCCCGCTCCCGGTCGCCCCCGTCGAGCCGCTGTACGCCGGCCTCATCGCGCACGTCACCGCCTACGAGCAACTGGCGCTGGAGGCGGCGCTCAAGGGCGGCCGCGACCGCGTCTTCGACGCGCTGCTGGCGCACCCGCTGGTCGGCCAGATCGACCTGGCCGAGCAGTTGACGGACCGTCTGCTCGCGCACAACCACGAGTACCTGGCATGGGCGTGAGCACCGCAGTGGACCTGACCTCCTCCGAACCGGCCGACCCGGCCGGCGCCTCCTCCGGCGCCGCCGAAGTCGGCAACCCGCTCGGCTCCGGCACCGTGGGGGTTGCCGGAACCGAGGCCCTGCGCGGCGTCCTCGCCGTGGACGCGGGCAACAGCAAGACGGACGTGGCGATCGTCGCCGCGGACGGGACCGTCCTCGGCTCGGCCCGCGGCGGCGGCTTCCACCCGCACGTCCACGGCCCGACGGGGGCGGTGGACCGGCTGGCCCCGCTGGTCGCCGCCGCCGCGGCGGCGGCGGGCCTGACCGGCGCCGCCCTGCCGCTGGTCACCCACACCTCCGCCTGCCTCGCCAACGCGGACCTGCCGGTGGAGGAACAGGCCCTGCAGCGCGAGATCGCCGCGCGCGGCTGGTCGCGGACGACGGTCGTCGCCAACGACACCTTCGCCCTGCTGCGCGCCGGGACGGACGCTCCGCGCGGCGTCGCGGTCGTCTGCGGCGCGGGCATCAACGCGGCGGGCCTGCTGCCCGACGGCCGGACGGCGCGCTTCCTCGCCCTCGGCGAGATCACCGGCGACTGGGGCGGCGGGGGCGGCCTGTCCACGCAGGTGATGTGGCACGCGGTACGGGCCGAGGACGGGCGCGGCGCCCCGACCGCCCTGGCCCCGGCCGTCGCCGGCCACTTCGGCCGTCCCAGCGCACTGGCGGTGGCGGAGGCGGTCCACCTCGGCGAGATCGAGCAGGACCGGCTGCACGAACTGGTCCCGGTGCTGTTCCGCTGCGCGGAGGACGGGGACGCCGTGGCCCTGGAGCTGATCGACCGTCAGGCCGAGGAGGTGGCCCGGATGGCCCTGGTCTGCCTGCGCCGGCTGGACCTCCTGGGCACGCCCGCCGACGTCGTCCTGGGCGGCGGCGTGCTGGCGGCCCGTCAGCCCCTGCTGCTCGACCGGGTCAACGCCCGCCTCGCCGCGGACGCCCCGCTGGCCGTCCCCCGCATCACCACCACTCCGCCGGTCGTCGGCGCCGCCCTGCTCGGCCTCGACCACCTCGCGGCCTCCGTCCCCGACCGCCACGACCCCCATGCCCAGCACCGCCTGCGCGCCTCCTACGCGCTGCGGCGCTGACGGGACGACAGCCCCTGCCCCGGCATGCCGCGCGCCCGCCGGGGCGGGCCCTGTGTCACAGCTCCGGATCAATAGCTCAAGATCGCCGCAAGTACCCTGTGGTGCGTCCCGGGCGGCGGCCATACTGCTGCCGGGAGATGGTGGGGAACCGGGGGAAGGGAGGGCCGGGATGGCGACAGTCGTCGGGCCGCCGCGAGTGGGGCGGGGACGGGGCGAGGGGCTGCGGGCGGAGGTCGGGCAGCGGCTGAGCTCCGCGCCCGGGCGGCTGCGGGCCGTCGGGGGCCTGCTGGTCGTCCTGATGGTGGCCTTCGGCGCGCTGACGGCCGTTCAGGTCAGCCAGCGCAGCACCGCCGCGGAGAACGTGCGCACCCACAGCCAGCCGCTCAGCAACGACGCCGCGGAGATCTTCCGGTCGCTCGCGGACGCCGACACCACCGCCGCCACCGGCTTCCTGCAGGCCGGGAGCGAGTCGCAGGCGGTGCGCGCCCGGTACAACTCCGATGTCCAGCGCGCCTCCGCGCTGCTCGCCCAGGCCGCCGCGCGCACGTCCGCGGACGACCCCGGACAGCAGTGGATCACCAAGCTGAACCAGCAACTGCCCTCCTACACCTCCCTGGTCAGCACCGCCGGCAGCTACAACCGGGTCGGCTACCCGCTCGGCGGCGCCTACCTGCGCTTCGCCTCGGCGAACATGCAGCAGGACGGCGGCATGCTGACCCAGGCCCGCGCCCTCTACGACGCCGAGACGGCCCGGCTGCACCGGGACTACGCGGACGCCAAGTCCTTCCCGTGGGCGGCGATCGGCCTCGGCCTGGTCGCCCTGGCGGTGCTGGCCTGGACGCAGTTGCGCCTGTTCCGGCGCACCAACCGGGTGTTCAACCCGGGCCTGGTCACCGCGACGCTGCTGACCCTCGCCGGCCTGCTGTGGCTGACGGCCGGTCAGACCCTGGCCACGCTCTCCCTCTCCGACGCGAACTCCCACGGCTCGGCGCCGCTGCAGATCATCAACACCGCCCGGATCACCGCCCTCCAGTGCCGGGGCGCGGAGAACCTCAACCTGGTGGCCCGCGGCTCCACCACCGACTACGAGGACAGCTGGGAGAAGAAGCTGCAGCCGGCCATGTCCGCCGACCTGTCCCAGGCCCGCGGCGCGACCGGCGGCGACGCCGCCGCGCAGGCGGACCTGAGCGCGGTGTCGACGCAGTGGACCGCCTGGCAGAAGCAGCACGACGCCGCCAAGTCGCTGAACGACGGCGGCGCGTACGACAGGGCGGTGGCCGCCACCATCGGCACCGCGAGCCAGGACCAGGGCACCATCAGCGCCACCTTCAACGCGCTCGACAAGTCCCTGAGCGACGCCGTCCAGCACGAGCAGGCGCAGTTCGCCCAGCATGCCGCCGACGCCCACGACGCCACCTCCGGCCTCGCCGTCGGCGCGGCCGTGCTGGCGGCGCTGGCCGCGCTGGCCGCGGTGCTGGGCATCAACCGCCGGGTGGCGGAGTACCGGTGAGGGGGGATCAGACCATGGGGTTCAGGCGATTCCGCGGCGACCGGGTGGCGGCGCTGNCGGCGCGGCCGGGCTGCTGCTGGGCGCGTTCGCGGCGGCGGACGCGACGGCGGCGGCGGGCCGGCCGCAGGGCCGGGCGCAGGCGCAGGCCCAACCGCGGCTCCCCGCACGGGCGCTGGCGGCGTCCGGGGACGACTGCAGCGGCCAGTCGCTGCGGCCGACGGCGGGCCCGCAGGACGGCCCGAACGTGCAGCGCATCAGGCAGCGCGGACGGCTGATCGCGGGCATCGACACCAACAGCTTCAACTGGGGCTACCGCAACCCGCAGACGGGCGCGCTGACCGGCTTCGACATCGACCTGGTGCACGCCATCGCCAAGGCGCTGCTGGGCGACCCGAACGCGGTGGACTTCCTGGCCGTGCCGACCGCCAAGCGCGTCGAGGCGCTGCAGGACGGCACGGTGGACATCGTGGTCCGCACGATGACCATCAACTGCGAGCGGGCCAAGCAGGTCTCCTTCTCCGCGCCCTACTTCACGGCGGGTCAGCAGGTGGTCGCGCCGGTGGCGGACCAGGGCATCACCGGCTTCGACAGCAGCCTCAAGGGCAAGCGGGTGTGCGCGGCGAGCGGTTCGACGGCCTGGCAGAACTTCGTCGCCGAGAACACGCTGGGGGCGACGCCGGTCCCGGTGGCGAACCAGCTGGACTGCCTGGTGCAGATGCAGTTGGGGAACGTGGACGCCACGGTGACCGACAACGCGCTCGGCGCCGGGCAGGTGGCCCAGGACCCGAGTGTTCACCTGGTGGGCGGTCCGCTCGACACCGAGTACTACGGCGTTGCCGTCAAGCTGGGTTCGGACGACCTGGTGCGGCGGGTCAACGCGGTGCTGGAGCAGTACGCGGCGACGCAGTGGCAGGCGGAGTATGGGAAGTGGCTCAAGCAGAGCATGGGCGGCCGGGACGCGGTCCCGCCGGCTCCGCGCTACCGGGACTGAGGACCGATCTGACAATCTGACGGCGTGACGGCGAAGCGAGTGGACCGAACCGCACTGCACGGCTGCATGGGGGCGTAAGGGATGGCGTTGACGGGACCGACCGGTCCGGTGATGACCCGGGAGGAGGCGGACCGCGCGCTCGCGCGGCTGAGCGCGGAGCGCGAGGCCGTCGAGGCCTCGCTGCTGGCGCTGCAGGACCACCCGGGCCGACGCCTGCTGGAGGGCGCCCGGTTGAGCGGCCGCACCCGGCAGCAGTGGGAGGCGGCGGAGCCCGGGCTCGCGCTGCTGTGGTCCCTCTTCGACACCTACTCGGAGGCGCTGGCGGCCGCCAGGGCGGTGCGCGCCCGCAGGTCCCGTCCCGGGCAGAGTGAGCTGGTCGAGCTGACCGAGCTGCTGCGCGGCGCCGGGGTCACCCTGTCGAGCAGTCAACTCCCGGTCGCCGGGCGCACGCTGACGGCGGGCGTGCGGCTGTCCGAGCAGGTGAGCCTGGTCCAGCTGGTCGACCGGATGAACGACTGGTACGGCCGGATCATGGCCGTCGCCACGGCGGCGGACGCCGTGTGGACCGCGCTGCCGGCCCGGATCGACCTGCTGCTGGCGGAGTTGGGCCGGGTGCAGGCCCTGGCCCGGTCGGTGGGGGTCCTCGTCGGAGAGCACCCGACGGCGGACGCGCTGGACGGCCTGGGGAAGGAACTGGCCGCGCTGCGGGACGAGGTGGTCTGCGACCCGCTGGCGTTCTGGACGCCGAAGCCGACGGGCGCGGACAGCGAGCGGGACCCCGTCCCGGGCGTCGTCGAGACCGGCCGCTACGACCGCGCGGCGCGGGCGGTGGACGACATCCGGCTGGAGCTGGAGGACCTGCTGCGGCTGCGGGACGACGCGGACGAGCGGCTGGAACGGGTCGCCGCCGTGCTCAGCCGGGCGGACGCCACGCTGTCCGAGGCGCGGCGGGCGCGGGGCGAGGTGCTGGCGAAGATAGCCGCCACGGAGGTCCCGGCCGTCCCCGGCCCCGCCACGGCGATGCGGGAGCGGCTGGCCCAGGCGGACCTGCTGCGGCAGCACGGCCAGTGGCACCGGCTGGCCCCGCTGCTGGACACCCTGGAGGCGGCGGCGCAGCGCGAACTGCTGCGCGCCCGGGAGTCTTTGACGGAGGTCACCGCACCGCTCGCGATCCGGGCGGAACTGCGGGGGCGCCTGGACGCGTACAAGGCGATGGCGGCCCGGATGCGGGTGGCCGAGGATCCGGAACTGATCGAGCGCTACGACCAGGCCCGGCGGATGCTCTGGAGCGCCCCCTGCGACCTGCGGGCGGCGGAACAGGCGGTCCTCCGGTACCAGCAGGCGCTGCGACAGGCGGGGCGGGGGTAGAGATGACTTCGGTACGGCGCACGACCACGGCCCGGCACGGGGGGAGGCGGCAACGATGAGCACCACGACGCCCGCGGGCACGCCCTGCAACCGCCCGGACTGCCCGGGCGAGATCGACCCGGACGGCTACTGCACGGAGTGCGGCCTCAGCCCCCTCTCCCCCGCGGCGGCCGCCAGCTCCGCCGCCGCCTCCGGTGCGGCAGCCCACCTGCCCGGCTCCGCCGGGAGCGGCGCGCCCGGCACGGGACTGGGCATCCCGCCGAGCCCGGCCGCAGTTGGCGGCACGTCAGGCCCGGCCGGCGCCTCCGGCGCCGCGTCCGGAGGGACCGCTTACCCCACCGGCTCCATCGGGGCCGGCGCCTCCGGCGCGGCCGGCGGGGGTGCCTTCCCCGGCGGAGCCGCGCACGGAGCGGGAGTTGGCGGCACGTCAGGCGCCGTCGGCGCCCCCGGCGCGGCGGCCCACCTGCCCGGCTCCGCCGGGAGCGGCGCCTTCGGCGCGCCCGGCACGGGACTGGGCATCCCGCCGAGCCCGGCCGCAGTTGGCGGCACGTCAGGCCCGGCCGGCGCCTCCGGCGCCGC
>NZ_JBHSQJ010000003.1:18976-28377 GCF_042658505.1 Streptacidiphilus monticola
TGGCGGGGGTGGCCACAGGGGCGGCTCCGCCGGATCCGGCGCGTGCAACAGGGAGGGGTGCGGGGGGACGATCGACGGGGACGGGTACTGCGACGAGTGCGGGCTGGCCCCGCTGCCGGCGGCAGCCGTCGTTCCCGCCCCGCGGAGCGCGTCCGTGCGCAGTGGCTCCGTCCGGGGATCCTCGCGGACGATGTCGGGGCGGTCGCGGTCGTCCCGGACGGGACGGGGCAGCACCTCGGTGTCCGTCCGCTCCACCCGGTCCACGGGCGCGTCCCGGCGGGGCGCCCTCGGCGCCGGGCTGGTCACCGTCCCGCCCGTGCCCAAGCAGGACCCCCGCAGCGTCGTCCTGCAGAACCCCGAGGTCCCCGAGCGCAAGCGCTTCTGCAGCGTCTGCGACTCCCCCGTCGGCCGCACCCGGGGCGACCGCCCCGGCAAGCCGGAGGGCTTCTGCACCAAGTGCGGGGCGCACTACTCCTTCACCCCCAAGCTCGCCGCGGGCGACATGGTCGGCGGCCAGTACGAGGTGGTCGGCTGCCTCGCCCACGGCGGGCTCGGCTGGATCTACCTCGGCATCGACCGCCGGGTCAACGACCGCTGGATCGCCCTCAAGGGCCTGCTCAACACCGGCGACCAGGACGCCCTCGAGAACGCCATCGAGGAACGGCGCTACCTCGCCGAGGTGGACCACCCCAACCTGGTCCGCATCATCAACTTCGTCGAGCACCCCGACCCCGCCCACGGCACCCTCGACGGATACATCGTCATGGAGTACGTGGGCGGCCAGTCCCTCAAGGACATCGCCGACTCCCGCCGCGACCCGGCCACCGGCAAGCGGATCCCGCTTCCCGTCGAACAGGCCATCGCCTACGCGCTGGAGGCGCTGCCCGCGCTCGGCTACCTGCACGGGCGCGGCCTGATCTACTGCGACTTCAAGCTCGACAACGTGATCCAGAGCGAGGACCAGCTCAAGATCATCGACATGGGCGCGGTGCACCGCCTCAACGCGCCGGGCAACGTCTACGGGACCATCGGCTACCAGGCCCCGGAGGTCGCCGCCGAGGGCGTCTCGCCGCAGTCCGACCTCTACACCGTCGCCCGGGCGCTGGCGGTGATGACCTTCGACTTCCAGGGCTACAACTCCGTGTACCGGCACAGCCTTCCGGGCCCGGAGGAGGTCGAGGTCTTCGCCCGCTACGAGTCCTTCTACCGGCTGCTGGTCCGGGCCACCGACGAGGACCCGCAGAAGCGGTTCGCCTCGGCGGAGGAGATGGCCGAGCAGCTGACCGGCGTGCTCCGGGAGATCCTGGCGCTGCAGGACGGACGTCCGCGGCCCGCGCTGTCCACCCTCTTCGGGCCGGAACTGCGGGTGGTGGACACCGAGTTGGTCCAGCCGGACACCGCCGAGCCGCCCGCGGCAAGGCGGCGGGGCCGACGCGACGCGGCCGAACTGCCGTCCGGTGCGCCCGGCTTGCCCGCGGTCGTGCCGCTGGACGCGCGGGCCGCGGCGCTGGCGCTGCCGGTCCCGCGGATCGACTCGGCCGACCCGAACGCCGGCTTCCTCGCCGCCCTGATGGCGACCGCCCCGGCGGACGTCATCGCCGCGCTCCAGTCCGCGCCGGTCCCGTCCGTGGAGCTGCGGCTGCGCGAGCTGCGCGCCCGGATCGAGCTGGGTGAGGCGGACGCGGTGCAGGCGCTGCTGGCGCAGCTGTCCGACGCGTACCCGGACGACTGGCGCGTGGTGTGGTACCGCGGGCTGGCACTGCTGACCGCGGCCGGGCAGCCGAACGGCGTGCAGCGGGAGGCGGCCCTGCAGGCGGCGGCGGAGGCCTTCGACGCCGTGTACGACGCGTTCCCGGGCGAGGCCGCGCCCAAGCTGGCGCTCGGCATCTGCGCCGAACTGCTCGGCGAGCGGGAGGACGCGGCCGAGTTCTACCGGCTGGTGTGGACGGCGGACCGGGCCTACGTCTCGGCGGCGTTCGGACTGGCCCGGGTGCTGCTCGCGTCCGGCGACCGGACGGGCGCGGTGGCGGCGCTCGCGTCGGTACCGGAGACCTCCAACCACTACGTCGCGGCGCGGGTCGCGGGCATCAGGGCGCGGCTGCGGGCGCGCTCGCCCCGGGAGCCGCTCCGCGTGGATCTCGACGCCTGCGCGCAGGAGTTGGGGGCGCTGGGGCTGGACGCCCGGCGCAAGGAGGAACTGTCGGTGGAGGTGCTCGGCACCGCGCTCGGGTGGGTCCTGGCGGGCCGCCCGGACGGCGCGGCCGCGGCGGGTCCCGTCTCGCTGCTGGGCCACCCGGCCGAGGAGCGGGCGTTGCGGTTCGCGCTCGAGCACTCGTACCGCGTCCTCGCCCGCCACGCCGACCGCCCCGACCAGCGCGTCGCCCTCGTGGAACGCGCCAACCGCACCCGTCCCCGGACGTGGGTGTGAGAGAGCGACCCATGGACCGACTGACCCTGTCCTGCCCGCGCTGCGCCCAGCCGGTCGGCGAGGCCGACCTGTACTGCGAGGAGTGCGGCATCAACCTGGCCGCGGCGCGGGCGGAGCAGCCCGCCCCCGCCGGCCCCGGCCTCGTCCCCCCGCGCCCCGCCCACGCCCCCGGCGTCCCCCCGTCCCCGGACCACACCCCCACCCTCCCCAACCTCCCCGCTCCGCCCGGTTCCGGCCAGCCCCTCCGCCTCAGCCCGTCGGCGCCGCCCCCCACCGCGACCGCCCCGGGCACGGCAGGTCAGCCCGGCCCCGCCGGAACGGCATGGCCGCCCCAGCCCGGCGAAGCCGGTGCTGACGCACCGTCAACCCCCGTACTGGGCGCAGCAGGGCAGCAGCCCCCCAACACCGCACTCGGCTCCGCCGGGGCCGCCGCAGGCGCGAACGCGCCCCGGCCGGGCGGGGGCCAGCCCGACACCCGCCAGGCGGCAGCCTGGCCCAGCGCCTCCGGCGCAGAGGCGGCCAGCGTGCCCGGCGCGGGGGCGCAGCCCCTCGGAGCCGGTGCTGACGCACCGTCAACCCCCGCTCCCCGGCCGGCAGGCCCGCCCCGCTCCTCGGGAGCCGCAGGCGCGAACGCGCCCCGGCCGGGCGGGGGCCAGCCCGACACCCGCCAGGCGGCAGCCTGGCCCAGCGCCTCCGGCGCAGAGGCGGCCAGCGTGCCCGGCGCGGGGGCGCAGCCCCTCGGAGCCGGTGCTGACGCACCGTCAACCCCCGCTCCCCGGCCGGCAGGCCCGCCCCGCTCCTCGGGAGCCGCAGGCGCGAACGCGCCCCGGCCGGGCGGGGGCCAGCCCGACACCCGCCAGGCGGCAGCCTGGCCCAGCGCCTCCGGCGCAGAGGCGGCCAGCGTGCCCGGCGCGGGGGCGCAGCCCCTCGGAGCCGGTGCTGACGCACCNGGCGCCGGGCTGGGTCGGCGGAGCCGGGGCTGACGCGCCGTCAGCCGGTGCGGTCGGCCCCACCGAACAGTCCGGAGCCGCAGGTTCGGCGGCGAGCATGGGCGTGGCCGCCTCCGGGGATCCGCGGGCGCTGCCGGTGGCGAGGGCCGGGGAGCCCGAGGGGTCTCAGGAGCCGGGGATGACGGGGGACTTCGTGCTCGCCGCCCCGGGCAGCCTGCTCTTGGACGAGGACCCCGACGACGAGTTCCACGAGGTCACCGCGCCCGCCACCGCGTCCGTCTGTGTGGGCTGCGGGGCGCCGCGGATCGACGCGGAGGGGTACTGCGAGGACTGCGGGCGCGCCCAGCCCCGGCCCCGGGACCATCAGGAGCGCGCGCTCGCGAGCGTCTGCGGCGTGAGCGACCGCGGTCACCGGCACCACCGGAACGAGGACGCCTTCGCCGTCGCCGCCACCGCGCGGCCGGACGGGCAGCCCGCGGCCGTCGCCGTCGTCTGCGACGGCGTCTCCTCGGCCACCCGCCCTGACGACGCGTCACAGGCCGCCGCCGACACGGCGAGCGCCACCCTCCTCGACGAGCTGGAGCTGGGCACGGACCTCGATGAGGCCATGGCCAAGGCCATCCTCGCCGCCGCCGCCCGGGTCGAGGCGCTCGCGGACGAGTTCGAACGCGAGCCCTCCCGCAACTCCCCCGCCTGCACCATCGTCAGCGCCGTGGCCTGCGGTGGGCGGGTCACCCTGGGCTGGGTCGGGGACAGCAGGGCGTACTGGTTCCCGGACGCCCGCCCCGCGTCCGCCCGGCTGACCACGGACGACTCCTGGGCCGCCCGCATGGTGGAGGCGGGGCTGATGAGCGAGGCGGACGCCTTCGCGGACCCCCGGGCGCACGCCATCACCGGGTGGCTGGGCGCGGACGCGGTCGAGGTCGAGCCGCACGTCCTGTCCTTCGTTCCGGACGCCCCCGGGGTGGTCCTGATCTGCACGGACGGTCTGTGGAACTACGCCGAGGCCGCGGCCGACCTGGCCGCCGTCGTCCCGGCGGACGCCCGGACCCGGCCGCTGGAGGCGGCCCAGGCGCTGGCCCGCTACGCCTGCGACCGGGGCGGGCACGACAACGTCACGGTCGCGATTCTTCCGATCCATCACGCAGCGACAGAGGGGGAGGGCTGAGCGATGGCCCGGCTCACGAGGTCCAACAGCATGCCGCAGTTCGCGGTGGACATCTTCCAGAACGAGTACCTGGCGCAGGGGGCGCGCGAGGTCAACGCGATCGTCACGGTCACCGCGACCGGCGGCGGGACCAGCGGGTCCCTGCCGAGCCGGCAGGCCGCCGCTCCAGCGGACGGACCGGACGCTGCGGTCGTCGTGATGGTCGACTGCTCCGGGTCGATGGACTACCCGCCCACCAAGATCCGCAACGCCCGGGAGGCCACGGCCGCCGCGATCGACCAGATCCGCGAGGGTGCCGCGTTCGCGGTCGTCGCCGGGACCCACGAGGCCAACGAGGTGTACCCGGGCGGCGGGCAGCTCGCCGTCGCCAACGCCGCCACCCGGGCGCAGGCCAAGGAGGCGCTGCGGCGGCTCAACCCCGGCGGCGGCACCGCCATCGGCACCTGGCTGGCCAAGGCGGACCAGCTCTTCGCCGCCCGGCCGGACCTGAGCATCCGTCACGGCATCCTGCTCACCGACGGCCGCAACGAGCACGAGAAGCCGGCCGACCTGCAGCGCACGCTGGACCGGGTGCAGGGCCGGTTCACCGCGGACTGCCGCGGCGTCGGCACCGACTGGGAGCTGCCCGAGCTGCGCCGCATCGCGGACGCGCTGCTCGGCACCGTGGACATCGTCGCCGACCCGGCCGGCCTGGCGGCCGACTTCGCGGCGATGATGGAGAAGACCATGGGCAAGGAGGTCGCCGACGTGGCCCTGCGCCTGTGGACGCCGGCCAACGCCCAGGTGCGCTTCGTCAAGCAGGTCGCCCCCGCGCTGCAGGACCTGACCGGGCTGCGCCGCGAGTCCGGTCCGCGCGCCGCGGACTACCCGACCGGCTCCTGGGGCGACGAGTCCCGCGACTACCACGTCTGCATCGAGGTCCCGGCCGCCGGGGTGGGCGACGAGATGCTGGCCGGGCGGATCAGCCTGGTGGTGCCGCAGCCGGACGGGACCACCGAGGTGCTCTCCCAGGGATTGGTCAAGGCGGTGTGGACGGACGACCTGGCCGCCTCCACCCGGATCAACCCGCAGGTGGCGCACTACACCGGGCAGGCCGATCTGGCCTCGGCGATCCAGGAGGGCATGGACGCGCACCGCCGGGGGGATCTGGACAGTGCAACCGCCAAGCTGGGCAAGGCCGTTCAGCTGGCGCACGCCTCCGGCAACGAGGACACCTTCAAGCTGCTGCAGAAGGTGGTCGACGTGGTCGACGCGAAGGAAGGTACCGTTCGAGTCCGCAGGAACGTCAGCGAGGCCGACTCGATGACGTTGGAAACCCGTTCGACCAAGACAGTCCGTGTGAAGAAGTAACGGCTGCTCAGGCACCCAGCCCGGAGGGGGGCTCTCCCAATGCCGATCTGCCCGCGGGGGCACGACTCGCAGGCCGCCGACTACTGCGACTTCTGCGGCTGGCCGATCTCGGCCCCGCCCGCGCCGCAGCCTGCCCAGGCGCAGCCGCAGCCGCCGCACCCGACGGCCGGCCAGGTGAGCACGACCGGGCTGGTCACCTGCCCGATCTGCACGACCCCGCAGACCGGCCGGTACTGCGAGGAGTGCGGCTACGACTACGACCTGGCCTCGCCCTCGCAGCGGGTCCGGCCGCAGGCCCCGACGCCTCAGCAGCCGGAGCGGCCGCAGTCCTGGCAGCCGTCCCCCGAGTCCCCGCCGTACGGGGTGCAGTACGCCCAGCAGTACGTGAGCGGGCAGACGATGGGCGGCGACTTCCGCCTGGAGCCCCCCTCGCGAGCGACACCCGGCCCGGGCCAGCAGCCCCCGCAGCAGCCGTACCAGCAGCCGCAGCACCCGTACCAGCAGCCGCCGCAGCCGCCGCGCCCGACGACCTGGGTGGCGGTGGTCGCCGCGGACCGCGACTACTTCGACGACATGATGTCCCGCTCCGGCCCGGACGCGGCCGGGCTGTACTTCCCGCCCTACTCCCCCGAGCGCCGGGTGCCCATGACCGGCCGCGGCCAACTGCGCATCGGCCGCCGCAGCCACCAGCGCGGCACGGTGCCAGAGATCGACCTCTCGGTCCCCCCGGAGGACCCGGGCGCCTCGCACCAGCACGCGCTGCTGCAGGAGCAGCCGGACGGCGGCTGGGTGGTCATCGACCAGGACTCCACCAACGGCACGACGCTGAACGGCGCCCCCGACCCGATCCCGGCGCACACGCCGGTGGCGCTGAAGGACGGGGACCGGATCCACGTGGGCGCCTGGACGACGATCACCGTGCTGCGGGCCTGAGAGAATGGCGGTTGTGGATACCGAGGCGACGTTCTACGAGCAGGTCGGCGGGGAGCCGACGTTCCGTGCCCTGGTGCGGTACTTCTACGAGGGCGTGGCCGGCGACCCCCTGCTTCGGCCGATGTACCCGGAGGAGGACCTGGGCCCGGCGGAGGACCGCCTGGCGCTGTTCCTCATGCAGTACTGGGGCGGCCCCCGCACCTACAGCGAGGAGCGCGGCCATCCGCGCCTGCGGATGCGGCACGTCCCCTTCACGGTCGACCGGGCCGCGCACGACGCGTGGCTGCGCCACATGCGCGCAGCGGTGGAGAAGGTGCCCCTGACGGAGGCTCAGCGGGCGCAGCTCTGGGACTACCTGACGTACGCCGCCGCCAGCATGATCAACACCCCCGGTTAGCCCGCACGCGCTTCCAGGCGGCGCAGCCGCCAGGAGCGCGCAGGGACCGTCAGGCGGCGCAGCCGCCAGGGGCGCGCAGAACTGCGCGACCAGCCCACCACCCAGGGTGGTTCGTCCCGCAGATGGGTCGGACCTCCCCGAGTGGTGGGCTGGTCGCGCTGGGGGCACCTCCCGCCGTGGGGGTGCCCCCGGCCGAAGGCTGGGGGAGGGTGGGGGACTCCTCGCGCCCTCTGGCGGCTGCGCCGCCTGACAACCCCTGCGGGGCCATGGCCCGGTCCGGAGCCTGGGCAACGGAGCGATAAAGAAGCCTTCCGTCACCACTCCCCCGCGTGACAGGATCGCCCGCGAACAGGGCTCACGTTTCGGCTGAGGCGCGTGGGCCGGCAACCGGGGGGTTCACATGGGCGGATTCGCGGGCTTCGTGCTGCTGCGGCTGCGGGCGCACCGCCTGCTCGTCGGCGCCGCCTTGGTCACGATCCTGCTGACGACCACCGTCCTCGCCGCCCTCGCCGGGTTCACCTCGGGCGTCGCGGACGCCGGCGCACGCCGGCTCCTGCGGACGACCGACGCCGCGGCCACGCCGCTCCTGCTGAGCCGTCAGATCGGCTATCCGCAGCGGGCGGAGAGCGACCCCGAGGCGCGGCGGCTCGCCGCGCGGACGCTGCCGGGGCTGCCGCTGTCCGTGCGGACCGTCGCCGTCTCCGACGGCTTCGGGCTGCCCGGCGGCTCCGCGTCCGACCCGGACGTGACCAGCCTGGCCACTCTCGACCGGGGCGAGCTGCGCCTGCTGCAGGGCAGTTGGCCCGCCGACGCCGCGCCCGGCGGCTCCCCCGTGCAGATCGCCGTGCCCAGGGCAGCCGAGCAGCGGCTGCTGCAGGCCCTCCCCTCGGCGGCGACCGACCGTCGCCTCGTCGGCGCGCGGTTCACGCTCACCGACCGGATCAGCAAGGCCAAGGTGACCGTCCTGGTCACCGGCGTCTACGAAGCACGCGACACTACCAACCCGTACTGGCAGCTGGACTCCCTCGGCGGGCGCGGGGTGCAGCGCTCCGCCGGGGGCGGCGGTACCACCTACGGGCCGATGCTCACGACCGACGGCGCCTTCCGCACCGGAGCGGTGACCCAGTCCGAGCAGTCCTGGCTCGCGCTTCCGGACGTGTCCGCCCTGCACGCCCGGGACCTGGCCGAGCTGGCCGCCGCCGGGCGGGCGAGCGCGGCCGCGATCAGCGCCCAGGGCGAGTTCCAGGTCGTCACCCAACTGCCCACCGTGCTCGACCAGTTGCGGCAGAGCCTGCTGGTGGCCCGGTCCACCCTGCTGGTCGTGGTGCTCCAACTCGCTCTGCTCACCGTGATGACGCTGCTGCTCGCGGCCCGGCTGCTGACCGAGGAGCGCGAGGGCGAGAACACCCTGCTGCGGGCGCGCGGCGCGGCCCCGCGGCGGTTGGTGCGCTTCGCGGCGGGCGAGGCGCTGCTGCTGGCGGTGCCCGCCGCGGTGCTGGCGCCGCTGCTGGCCGGGCCGCTGATCCGCCTGCTCACCCGGTTCGGGCCGCTGTCCCGGGCCGGGGTCCGTCTCGACGGGCCGCTGCCCGCGTCCGCCTGGTGGACGGCGCTGCTCACCGCCGCCGGGTGCGCCCTCGTCGTGGTTGCGCCCACGCTCGCGCGGGCGCGCGGCTGGAGCGAGTCACGCCGGGCGCGCACCCGGCGCGCCGCCCTGCCGGGGGTGCTGCGCGGCGGCGCGGACGTGGCCCTGGTCGCGCTCGCCGCAGCCGCCTACTGGCAGCTGCGCCACTACGCCGGCACCGGCTCGGGGGTGCTGAGCAGCGGCCTGTCGGGCTCGCTGGGCATCGACCCGGTCCTGGTCGTCGCGCCCACGCTGGCCCTCGCCGCGGGAACGGTGCTGACGCTGCGTCTGCTGCCGCTGGTGGCCCGGATCGGCGAGCGGATCGCCACCCGCGGCGACGGCCTGCCCGCGGCGCTCGCCGCCTGGCAGCTGTCCCGGCGCAGCCACCGCAGCGCCGGGCCGGTGCTCGCGCTCGCCCTCGCCGCCGCCATCGGCACCCTGGCGGTGGGTCAGACCGCCAGCTGGCAGCGGTCCCAGCGGGACCAGGCCGCCTTCGACACCGCCGCCGACGTCCGGGTCGCCTCGATGCGCACCCCGGCGCTCGGGCAGGGCGG
>NZ_JBHSQJ010000003.1:28412-31421 GCF_042658505.1 Streptacidiphilus monticola
GCCGCCAGTCGATCAGCGCGGCCGACGGTCGGCTCGCCGAACTCGTCGCCTACGACACCCGGGCCGAGGCGGACCGGCTGCCGCTGCGCGGGGACCTCGCGGACCGCAGGCCGGCTCAGCTCCTCACGGGCATGGCCGACCCGGCCCCGACCGACGCGCAGCGCGGCGTCGTGCTGCCCGGCCGGCCCCGGACCGTGGCCGTGGACCTGCGTCCGACCGTCCACGGCCTCGCCGCGGAGCAGAAGTTGACGGACTCCCAGATCCACGTCGCGGTGCACGTCACCGACCGCTACGGCTTCTCCTACGTGCTGGGCAGCGAGGCCGTGGACATCGACGGCGCCTCCCACCGGCTGAGCCTGGACCTGACCGAGGCCGCCGGGTCCGGGACGCCGGCGTACCCGCTCGCGGTCAGCCGGATCGAGCTCTCCGCCCCGGTCGCCGTGGCCGGACGCCCCGCCGACCAGCAGCAGCACCCCGTCCTGACCGTGGCGGTGACCGTCAGCGCGGACGGCGCCCCCGTGGCCGCCCCCACCGGCCTGTCCTGGCAGAGCCGGTACGACGACAGCTACGGGCAGAGCGGCGGCCCCGGGGCCGATCCGCAGTACCAGCAGGGCAAGGTCGTCTCCGCCCGGTCCCTGGCCGGAACCCCGCTCGCCCTCGGCCTGCAGCTGGGCACCGCGGCGCTCACGGACGCGACCTGGTGGAACCCGCCGAGCGTCCAGCTCTCCCTCGTTCCGTCCCAGGGCCCGGCCCCGGGACCGCTGGCCGCAGTCGTGGACGAGCAGTTCCTCGCGACCAGCCACGCCCATGTCGGCTCGGTGCTCACCCTGGCCGAGACCGGCGGCGGACTGCAGGTGCGGATCACCGGGGTCGTCAAGGCACTCCCAGGGACCGGCCCGGCGGCCGAGCAGGGCCTCAACGGCCAGACGCTGACCGCCGTTTCGGGCTTCAGCGGCTCGGACCCGCAGCTGCGCGGCGGCGCGGTGCTGGTGGACCTCCCCTCCTACGCCGCCCGGCTGAACCGGCCCGACACCGCCAACCCCACCGCCGCGCTGACGCCCGTCGACTGGTGGCTGACCCTGGCGCCGGGCGGCCACGACCGGGCCGTCGCCGCGCTGGGCGCCGACAGCGGCGTCGCCGTCTTCTACGACCGCGCCGCCGTCACCGCCGCCGCCGAGCACGACCCTGTGGGCAGCGGCCCGCAGTCGGCGCTGCTGGCCGGGCTCGCGCTCGCGGTGGTGCTGGCCGCCGTCGGTTTCGCCGCCAACGCCTCCGGCACCGTCCGCGCCCGCGCCGGCGAGTTCGCCGTACTGCGGGCCCTGGGCATGAGCCGGCGCCGGCTCGCCCGGGCCACCGCCGCGGAACTCGCCCTGCCGGTGCTGCTGGGGCTCGGCGTCGGGCTGCTCCTGGGCGAACTGCTGACCCGGCTGGTGGTCCCGCTGCTGGTGCTCACGCCGCAGGCCACCCGGCCGGTCCCGGCGGTGCTGGTCGACATCCCGGTGCTGCCACTGGCCGGTCTGCTGGCCGCCGTCGCCGCCGTCCCGCTGCTGTGCGCCGCCCTGGCCGGGCTGCGGGGCGGCGACCCCGCCCGCCGCCTGCGCACCTCCGAGGAGTTCTGATGAGCCGTCGGACCCGCGTCCCCTGGGTGCGCACCCGGGTCGCCCACCTCCCTGGCATCGCCGCCGCCGTCACGCTGCTCACGCTGCTCACCGCGTTCCTCGCCGCCGCGCTCCCGCTGCAGCTGGACCGATACCAGGACCGGGCGCTCGGCTCCCAGCTGCGCCACGCGGGGCTGGACTCCCGCAGCATCCGCATCGCCTCCGCCGGGCACAGCGGCCTGGCGAGCTCGCAGCTGTGGCAGCTCGCCTCCGACCAGGCCCTCGGCCAGGCGCAGGCCCAGCTGCGGGCGGAGGTCCAGGCGCCGCTGAGCGTGGACCGGGCCGCCGAGGTCGCCGGCATCCGCACCACCGCGGTCGGCGGCACCGTGCCGCTCAGCGGCATGCCGCTCACCGGCTCGGGCGCCGCCACCCTGGGCGAGCAGCCGGCCCGGATCGACCTGGTCTGGCAGCCGGATCCGCACCGCGAACTCCGCTTCGTCCAGGGCCGGATGCCCGCCGACCCGCAGCGGACGAGCGGCCCGGACGGCCGCTTCAGCGGGATCACCGGCCCGGTGGAGTTCGCCGTCAGCACCGGCGCCGCCGCCAAGCTCCGGCTGCGCGTCGGCGCGGTCTACCAGCTGGGCGACTCCTTCCGGGCCCGGCTGTCCGGCATCTACCGGGTCGCCGACCCGCAGGCCGACTGGTGGCTGACGAGCACTCATCTGACCGACGCCGCCGTCGAGTCCTTCGCCCGTCCCAAGGCCGACCCGATCTCCTACTGGTACACCGACGCGATCACCTCCGCCGGCACGGCCTCGGTGATGAACCTGGTCGCGGCGGGCAACGCCGAGGTGTACTGGTACTTCCCGCTGCGCACCGACGCGCTGAAGGCCCATCAGGTCGACGCGGCCGAGGCGGAGCTGGTCTCGTTCACCGACGGCGACAAGGCCACCGAGGTCGCGTCCCTGACCATCCCGCCGGGCGACCTCACCGCGAGCAGCGGGCTGGGCCGGCTGCTGCAGGACTGGAGCGCCCAGCGCGACGCGCTCGCGCCGCTGGTCGCGGTCGGAGCCTCCGGGACGGCCGGGGTGGGGGCGGTGGTCCTGCTCATGGGCCTGGGCATCGCCGCCGACCGCCGCCGCGAGGAACTGCAGCTCCTGCGCGGCCGGGGCGCCTCACTGCGCACCCTGGGCCTGCGGCTGCTCGCGGAGTCCGCGCTGTACGCGGGCGCCGGCGCGCTGCTCGGGGCGGGCGCCGCCGTCCTGCTGCTGCCCACCTCACGCCACCTGACGGCGCTTGCGGCGGCCCTCGCCCTCTGGCTTCTCACCGCGCTCGCCTATCCGGTTCGGCTGCTCGCCGGCCACCGCCGGGTGCGGCCGCGCGGTCGCGGCGAGGAGCTGGTCCGGGCCCG
>NZ_JBHSQJ010000003.1:31485-32088 GCF_042658505.1 Streptacidiphilus monticola
GGCGCGGCATCGACCCGGGCGGCGGCGTCGACCTGCTGGTCACCGCCGCGCCGCTGCTGCTCGGGCTGTCCGGGGCGATCGTGCTGGTCCGCCTCTACCCGGTGCCGGTGCGGCTGCTGTCCCGGCCCGCGCGCGGCCGCCGGGGGGCGGTCGGCTTCCTCGGTCTGGCCCGCGCCGGGCGCGGCTCCTCCGGCGCCTCCCTGCTGCCGCTGCTGGCCATGCTGCTCGCGCTGACCGTCGGCGGCTTCGGGCTCTCGGTGCTGACGGGCGTTCAGCAGGCCCGCGACAGCGCCGCCTTCAGCCGGGTCGGCGCGGACGCCCGGATCACCACCACCAGCACCGACCTGAACCCGGCCCTGGTCGCGGCGGTGCACCGGCTGCCGGGCGTGCGGGGCGTCGCGGAGGTGGTGGTCCAGCGCGACCTCGGCCTGTCCGAGACCGCCCAGGTCGACGTCTTCGGCGTGGACCCGGCGGACTACGCGGCCCTGTCCCGGCGCATCGGCCGGGGCGCGTTCGACCCGGCCCTGCTGCACTGGGACGGCACCGGCCCGCTGCCCGCGCTGGCCTCCCCCGCCGCTGCCGCCGCCGTCGGCGGGGGGACGC
>NZ_JBHSQJ010000003.1:32123-45244 GCF_042658505.1 Streptacidiphilus monticola
GCGCCTGGACTCGCTCTTCGGGCCGCTGAACGTCCACGTGGTCGGCACGATCCCGGCCACACCGGCCGAGGAGGTGAACGACTTCCTGGTCATCCCGGCGGCCCCGGCCCTGGCCGCGGAGAAGGCCCGCTTCGGCGTCGCGAACGGCCCGAGCACCCTCCTCGTCACCGGCCCGGTCCGGGCCGCCGACCTGCGCGCGGTGGTGGCCCGGGACCACGGCGCCGCCGACACGGCCCTGCTGCTGCTCACGGAGGAGCGCGCCGCGCTGGTCGACTCCCCGCTCCAGTCCGGCGCGACCGGTCTCTACCTGGCCTCGGTGCTCGCGACCGGGGCACTGTGCCTGCTGGCCGTCCTCCTGTCGCTGCTGCAGGCGGCCCCCGAGCGCTCCCGGCTGCTGGCCCGGCTGCGCACCATGGGGCTGACGCCCCGTCAGGGGTACGGCCTGGTGCTGACCGAGTCGCTGCCACTGGTGCTGCTGGCGGCGGTCGCCGGGACGCTGCTCGGCCTGGCCGGCATCCCCCTGCTCGGCTCCGCCGTGGACCTGTCCGCGCTCGCCGGGACCAGGTCGGTCACCGCCGTGGGCGTCAGCAGCGGTCTGCGCACCGACGCACTGACGGCGCTCGGCCCCGGAGCGGCACTGCTGGTGCTCACCGCCGCGGTGATCGCCGCCGAGGCCGCACTGATCGGACGGCGCCAGATCGGCGCCCAGTTGAGGGTTGGAGACTCCGCATGACCACCCCGTCCTCCGCACCGTCCCCGTCCTCGCCGCCGCCCACGCTGGAGGAGCTGCGCGCCCGGGCCGCGGCCGAGCGCGGCCGGCCCGCCTACGGCCACGACGCGGTCATCGCCTGCGACCGGCTGGTCCGCATCTTCTCCACCGACGGCGTCGAGGTGCAGGCGCTCCAGGGCCTGGACCTGACCGTCGCCAAAGGGGAGTTGATGGCCCTGGTCGGCGCCTCCGGCTCGGGCAAGTCCACGCTGCTGCAGATCCTGGCCGGGCTCGACGTCCCGACGGCGGGCCGGTCCACGGTGGCCGGCAACGACCTGCTCGCGATGGACGCCAAGGCGCGGCTGCGGTACCGGCGGGAGGTGGTGGGCTTCGTCTGGCAGCAGACGGCACGCAACCTGCTGCCCTTCCTGACCGCGCGTCAGAACGTGCTGCTGCCCATGCAGCTGGCGGGCGGCCGTCCCCGCAGGGAGCGCGCGGCCCGGGCGGACGCGCTGCTGGAGCTGCTGGGCGTCGGCGACTGCCGGGACCGGCGGCCCGAGCAGATGTCCGGCGGACAGCAGCAGCGGGTCGCGATCGCGGTGGCCCTGGCCAACGAGCCCTCGGTGCTGCTCGCGGACGAGCCCACGGGCGAACTGGACTCGGAGACGGGCGCGCAGATCTTCGAGGCCTTCCGGAACGTCAACACGGAGCTGGCCACGACGGTCGTCATCGTCACCCACGACCCGATGGTGGCCGGCGAGGTCCGCAGGACCGTCGCGATCCGCGACGGACGCGCGGCGTCCGAGGTACTGAGGCGTCTGGCGACGGACGCGGACGGCCAGGAGGCGCTGGAGGAACGCGAGTACGCCATGCTCGACCGGGCAGGCCGGGTCCAACTCCCCCGGCAGTTCCTGGAGGCGCTGGGCATGGAACATCGCGTGGGCCTCGAACTGGAGTCGGACCACATCGGCGTCTGGCCGGAGTGACGCCCCGTCAGGGGGCGGAGCCCCCAGGGGCGCGAGGAATCCCCCACCCTCCCCCAGCCTTCGGCCGGGGGCACCCCCACGGCGGGAGGTGCCCCCTGCGCGACCAACCCACCACTCCGGGAGGTTCGGCCGCAACGTTCGGCATCCACGTGGGTGGGTGGCCGGTCGCGCTGGGGCACCTCCCGCCCGAAGGTGGAGGATTCCTCGCGCCCCTGGGGGTGGTGCGACTACAGGTGGGAGTTCACGGCGCGGGCCTCCTCGGCCAGTTGGGGGGTCTCCAGAACCGTGGCTCCCGCCGCCTCCAGGAGCTCCGCTCCCACGCAGTCGGCCACGAACAGCGCCGGTTCGCGCCAGGCCATGACGACGCGGGGGATCCCCGCGGCGCGGATCAGCTCGGCGCACGGGCGCGGGCGGGAAGCCCGCCTGCTGCACGGCTCGAGCGTGGAGTAGATCGTCGCGCCGCGCAGCCGCGGGTCGTCCGCGGGGAGCTTGGCCAGCGCCGCCTCCTCCGCGTGCACCGTGGGATCGCCGCCCTCGCGCGAGTAGCCGCGCGCCAGTTCCCTGCCGTCGGCGCCGACGATGACCGCTCCGACCGAGAACGCCGTCTCGGACGGCGGGCACTGCCGGGACAGGTCCACGGCCAGGCGCATCCACTCCAGGTCTGCGGCCGTGACCTTGCCGGTGGGCTGCACGGCGTACCGCAGCACGGCGATGTCGCCGAGCGTCTGAGTGCCCGTCAGGGTCATCCGGCGGCGGGCGCTCTGGGGGAAGGCGCCGGGGCCGGTGAAGCGCGGCGCTTCCGCCTCGCCGACGAAGAACGGCGCCACGGCCAGTTGGATCTCGTCCACCAGGCCCGAGGTCAGGAACAGCGTGTGCACCGTGCTGCCGCCTTCCACCATCAGCCTGCTGACGCCCCGTGAGGCGAGGTCGGCGAGCAGCGTGACCGGGTCGAGGGAGGGGCCGGTGGGAACGACCTCGGCCAGGGCGCCCAGCCGGCGGCGGGCGGTGCCGACGGCGGTGTCCGGGGTGTAGACGACCCTCGCCCCGCCCGTGTGCCAGAAGCGCCAGTCGGGGTCCAGCTCGCCCGAGCCCGACAGGGTGACCTTCAGCGGGTACTCCGGCAGGCCGCGGGCCGTCCGCTCCGCGCGCCGCTCCGGCGAGTTGACGAGCAGTCGGGGGTTGTCCGCGCGCAGCGTCCCCGCGCCGACGAGGATCGCGTCGCTCTCGGCGCGCAGCTGGTCGACCCGGTCCAGGTCCTCGGGGGTGGAGAGGACGAGACGCTCGGCCGTCGCGTCGTCGATGTGCCCGTCGAGGGACATGGCGGCGCTGAGCAGGACGTGGGGCAGCAGCGCGGGGGACGGGGCGGGCTGTTCGGTCATGAGTCGAGTCAACCGCACACCTGTCCCTCTTATGCCGCGCCCCACGTGTCGCTTCACTCCCTGTGCCGTAACGCTCACATAACGTTGTGGGTCAAGGTGCTCGCCCTAACCCGGGAAGGGCCGCATGGTGAAGTCCGACACTACGCATCGGGCGAGGCAAGGGGGGACCGGATGCGCTGGGTGATCAGTTCGAGCTTGCGTCTGGCCGCGGCGATCGTCGCGGCCGCGGTGCTGTTGCTGGCGGTGGGGGTGGGCCAGCTGCGGCATGCCGCGGTGGACACGCTGCCGGAGTTCCTGCCGCCCCAGGTGCAGGTGCAGACCGAGGCCCTGGGCCTCTCGGCGGCCGAGGTCGAGCAGTTGATCACGGTGCCGATGGAGGACGAGTTCAACGGGCTCGCCTACCTCGACCATCTGACCTCGCAGTCGATCCCCGGCCTATCGGCGATCCAGCTGACCTTCAAGCCCGGAACCGACGTCTACAAAGCCCGCCAGCTGGTCACCGAGCGCGTGGCGCAGGGCCCCGCCGTGGTCAACGTCGGCACGCCACCGGTGATGATCCAGCCGCTGTCCGCGGAGAGCCGGGCCGACATGGTGGCGCTCAGCTCGACCAAACTGAGCGCCATCGACCTGTCCACGCTGGCCCGTTGGCGGATCCGGCCACGGCTGCTCGCCGTGCCGGGCGTCGCCAACGTCACCATCTGGGGGCAGCGGGACCAGCAGCTGCAGGTGCTGGTGGACCCGGCCCGCCTCCAGGCCAAGGGGGTCAGCCTGACCCAGGTGATCAACACCGCGGGCGACGCCATGTGGACCTCGCCGCTGACCTTCGTGGAGGCCTCCTCCCCCGGCTCCGACGGCTTCATCGACACGCCCAACCAGCGGCTGTCGATCCAGCACATCCTGCCCATCCGCACCCCGGCCGACCTGGAGAAGGTGCCCATCGAGGAGACCCCGGCGGGCAGCAAGCTGCGGCTGGGCGACGTCACCACGGTGGTCACCGACCATCCGGCACTGCGCGGCGACGCGGTGGTCAACGGTGCGTCAGGAGCCGGATTCCTGCTGGTCGTCGAGAAGTCCCCGGGCGCGGACACCGCCGCGGTGGACCGGGGCGTGCGGGCCGCGATGGCCGAACTGGCCCCCGGCCTCAGCGGGGTCACCGTGGACACCGAGGCGTTCCGTCCGGCCAGCTACCTGGACGACGCGCTGACCGACCTGGGCTGGGCCGCGCTCGCCGCGGTCGTGCTGCTGGTGCTCTGGTTCGGCGTCGCCTGGCGCTCCTGGCGGGTCGCCGTGATCGCCCTGTTCGCGCTGGCCGTGCCCATGGTGGCCGCGGCCTGGATCCAGGAACTGCGCGGCAGCAGCTTCACCGCCCTGTCGGCGGCCGGACTGCTGGCCGGCCTGGCCGTGGTCGTGGACGACGCCGTCAGCGCCCTGGCGGCGGTGCGCAACCGGGCCGACCTGCCGGACGCGCTGCTGGCCGTGCGCCGGCCGCTGGGCTGGGCGCTGGCCGTGGTGCTGCTGGCCGCCGTGCCGCTGCTGCTGGTCGGCGGCGACAACGGGACGCTCACCCGCGCCGCCGTGTTCTCCTACCTGCTCGCGGTGGTGGCCGGCAGCTGCACGGCGCTGACGGTGACCCCGGCGCTGTGCTGGCTGCTGTTGCGCGGCGAGCAGCCCGCCCACCAGCCGCCGCCGCTGGCGCGGGTGGCGGAGCGCGCGGTGACCGCGGCCGGCGGCGTGCTGGTCCGCAGCACCGCCGGGGTGGTGGCCTGCTGCGCCGTGCTGGCCCTGGCCGCGCTGGCGATCGTCCCCCAGTTCGGGC
Source organism: Streptacidiphilus monticola (assembly GCF_042658505.1). Classification (NCBI taxonomy): domain Bacteria; kingdom Bacillati; phylum Actinomycetota; class Actinomycetes; order Kitasatosporales; family Streptomycetaceae; genus Streptacidiphilus; species Streptacidiphilus monticola. The sequence goes on from NZ_JBHSQJ010000003.1 coordinate 37,014, forward strand.
CGGGCGGCCTGCTGCCGGACACCCAGGACCGCAACCTGGTCGTGCAGTGGACCGCCGCCCCGGGCACCTCGCTGACCGCGATGCGGGCCACCGCCGAACGCGCGGCCGCGCAGCTGCGGACCGTGCCCGGGGTGCACGACGTCAACTCCACCATCGGCCAGGCGCTGATGGGCGATCAGATCGTGGACGTGAACTCCGGGCAGACCTGGATCACCATCGGCTCCGGGGCCGACTACGGCGCGGCCAGACGCGGCATCACCCGGGTCCTGTCCGGCTTCCCCGGCCTGCAGCACCAGCTGATGACCTACGCGCAGCTGTCGCTGCGTCAGAAGCAGAGCGACAGCCGCGCGGTGACGGTCCGCCTCTACGGCACCGACTGGGGGCAGCTGCAGGCCGGCGCGCAGCAGCTGAGGACGACGATGGACCGGGTCCCGGGTGTCCACGGGGCGTCCTTCGCGCTGCCTGTGCAGGCGCCCACCATCACCATCGACACGGACGTGACCAAGGCCGCCGCGGTGGGCCTCAAGCCGGGCGACGTGCGGCGGACCACCGCCGTCCTCATCGCCGGTATCCCGGTGGGCAGTTACTACCAGCAGCAGCAGATCTTCGACGTCGCGGTGTGGAGCGTGCCCACGGCGCGGTCGAACCTCGACGAGATCCGCAACCTCATGCTGGACACGCCCTCCGGCGGCCACGTGGCGCTGAAGGACATCGCCACCGTCTCGGTCACCCCCGCCCCCGTGGAGATCGACCACGACGACGTCTCCCGCTACGTGGACGTCACCGCCTCCGTCTCCGGCACCGACCTGGACACCGCCCTGGACCGGGTCCGCGGCGCCGTCTCCGGCGTCGCGCTGCCGCTGGGCTCCCACGTCCGGGTGCTCAGCGGCCTGGAGACCGAGCAGTCCGACGCGCTGAAGCTGGTCCTGGCCTCGCTCGCCTGCCTGGTCGGCATCGGACTGCTGCTGCAGGCGGCGCTGCGCCGGGCCGGCCGCCGCAGTTGGACGCTGGCCGGAGTGCTGCTGCTCAGCCTGCCGCTGTCGCTGTCCGGCGGGGCGGTCACCGCGCTGATCGCCGGGCGCCACCTCGGCGCCGGGACGCTGATCGGCTTCCTGCCGGTCTTCGCGCTGGCCGTGCGCGGCGGCATGCTGGTGCTGCGCACGGACAACGGCGACGACGCCGTGTCGGCCGCCCGCGACGCCGCCTTCCCGGTGCTCGCCACCACCGTCGGCGTGCTGCTCGCGGTGCTGCCCTTCGCGGTCCGCGGCTCCGTCGCCGGCACCGAACTGCTCTACCCGGAGGCACTGGTGACGGCCGGCGGCGCGGTCACCACCGCCGTGGTCACCCTCGGTCTGCTGCCGGCGCTCGTCCGGCGCCGCCGTGCGGCCGAGCCGCGGACCGAGGCGCAGGAGGTGGTCCGGTGAGCAGCCGCCGGCTGCCGTCCGCGCTGCTGCTGGCGGCCGCCGCGCTGGCGCTGGCCGGGTGCGGCCCCAAGCACCACGCGGGCGCCGAGGAGGCCAACCCGGCCGCCCTGGAACCCGTCAAAGGCAGCGCGGTGCAGAAGGTCGTGCTCACCCCGGTCGCCGCCCGGCTGCTGGACGTGCGCACCGTGCCGGTCGGCCGCACCGGCGGCAGCCCTTCGGTGCCGCTCACCGCGCTGGTCTACGACCCGGACGGTGCCTCCTGGGTCTACGTCCCGGCGGGCGCCCGCAGTTACCTGCGCCGCTCCGTCACCGTCACCGGCTTCAGCGGCGACACGGTGCTGCTCGGCAGCGGACCGGCGGTCGGCACGCCCGTGGTCACCAGCTCCGCCGACGAACTGCTCGGCACCGAGTACGGCGTCGGGGAGGAGTAGGCCATGCTCATGCGCGCCATCGTCCGATGGAGCCTCAACTTCCGGTTCCTGGTGGTCGCGGCGGCCGCCGCCATGATGATCGTCGGCGTGGTGCAGGTGCGCGACACCGCCGTCGACGTCTTCCCGGAGTTCGCCCCGCCCCAGGTGGAGGTGCAGACGGAGAGCCTGGGCCTGTCCACCTCGGACGTGGAGAAGCTGGTCACCGTCCCGCTGGAGCTGGCCATGAACGGCATGCCCGGACTGGACCAGCTGCGTTCCACCTCGGTGCCCCAACTCTCGTCCATCGTCCTGGTGTTCAAGCCGGGCACGGACCTGCTGCACGCCCGCCAGCTGGTGCAGGAGCGGTTGTCCACGGTGCGGCCCACGCTGCCGCGCTGGGCCAGCCCGCCGGTGATGCTGGCCCCGGTCTCCGCCACGGCCCGCGTGCTGCAGATCGGCATGACCGCCGCTCCCGGCTCGAACCTCTCGCCCATGGAGCTGTCCCAGCTCGCCTACTGGAAGGTCAAGGCGCGGCTGCTGCGGGTGGACGGCGTCGCCGACGTGTCCATCTGGAACGAGCGCCCGCAGACCTTCCAGGTCCAGGTGGACCCGGCCAAGCTGAAGGCCCGTCAGGCCACCCTCGACGACGTCGAGCGGACCACCGCGGACGCCCTGGACTCGGGCGCGCTGCAGTTCTCCACCGGCGCCGTCGTCGGCGCGGGCGGCTTCGTCGACACCCCGTCGCAGCGCTTCCAGGTCGCGCACACCCTGTCGGTGCAGTCGCCGCAGGTGCTGGCGCAGATGCCGCTGGAGGACGCGGCGGCGAACGGGCAGCACGTCACGCTCGGCGACATCGGGACGGTGGTCAGCAACTACCAGCCGCTGATCGGCGACGCCGTGATCAACGGCAGACCGGGCATCCTGCTGGTGGTCGAGAAGCTGCCCTGGGGCAACACGCTCAAGGTCACCCACGGCGTCGACCAGGCCCTGACCGAGCTGCAACCCGGCCTGCAGGGCGTCCGGTTCGACACCCACATCTTCCGCCCGGCCACCTTCATCGACGACTCGGTGCACAACCTGCTGTCCTCGCTGCTGCTGGGCTTCCTGCTGGTCGTGGTGATCCTGATCCTGTTCCTGTTCGAGTGGCGGGTCGCGCTGATCAGCCTGGTCACCATCCCGCTCTCGCTGACCGCCGCGCTGCTGGTGCTGCGCGCCGTCGGCGCCACGGTGAACACGATGGTGCTGGCCGGCCTGATCATCGCGCTCGGCGCCGTGGTGGACGACGCCATCATCGACGTGGAGAACATCCTGCGGCGGCTGCGCATCGCCCGGCGCACGCCGGGCAGTGAGACGACCGCGCAGATCATCCTGCGGGCCTCGCTGGAGGTCCGCTCCCCCATCGTCTACGCCACGCTGATCATCGTGGCGGCGGCGGTCCCGGTCTTCCTGCTGCACGGCCTGACCGCGGCCTTCTTCCGCCCGCTCGCGCTGGCGTACGTGCTGGCGATCCTCGCCTCCATGGCGGTGGCGCTGACGGTCACGCCGGCGCTGACGCTGATCCTGCTCAACCGGGCACCGCTCAAGCGCTTCCAGTCCCCGCTGGTGCGGCGGCTGCGCCGCTGGTACGAGTGGCTGCTGCACCGGATCGTCGCCCGCCCGAAGGCCGCCTACGCGGCCTTCGCCGTGGTCGTGCTCTGCGGGGCGCTGGTGGCACCGCAGTTGGGGCAGTCGCTGTTCCCCACGCTCAAGCAGCGGGACCTGCTGATCCACTGGGACGCCATCCCGGGCACCTCGGACGCCGAGGTGGTGCGCACCACCACCGCCCTGTCGAACGAGCTCAAGGCCATTCCGGGGGTGGAGGACTACGGCGCCCACATCGGCCGTGCCAGGCAGGGCGAGGAGATCGTCGGCATCAACGCGGCCGAGGTGTGGATCCACATCTCGCCCAGCGTCGACTACGACACCACCGTGGACCGGGTCCGCCACGTCATCGACAACTGGCCGGGCCTGTACCGGGATGTGACGACCTATCTGAACGAGCGCATCGAGGAGGTGCTGTCCGGCTCGAAGCAGGCGATCACCGTCCGCGTCTACGGCCAGGACCTGACCTCGATGCGCAGCACCGCGCAGCAGGTGCTGCGCAAGGTCTCCTCGGTCAGCGGCGTGGTCGACCCGCACATGGACCTGTCGGTGAACACCCCGCAGATCCAGGTCCAGGTCGACCTGGCCAAGGCGGCCGCGGTGGGCCTCAAGCCGGGCGACGTGCGCCGCCAGGCCGCGACCGTGGTCGCCGGCCAGGAGATGGGCAACGTCTTCACCGGCAACCAGGTCTACGGCGTCTACGTGTGGAGCATCCCCTCGGCGCGGGCCGACGCGGGCGCCATCAGCGACATGCAGCTGGACACCCCCTCCGGCAAGCACGTGCGGCTGGGGGACGTGGCCACGGTCAGCCTGACCTCCGACCCCTACCTGATCACCCGTGAGGACAACTCCCGCTACATCGACGTCGGCGCCAACGTCCAGGGCCGCGACCTCGGCGCGGTCGTCTCCGACATCCGCAGGGACCTCGCCTCCGTCCCGGTGCCGCGCGGCTCGCACTGGACGCTGCTGGGCGAGTACAAGGAGCGGCAGCAGGCCCAGTCCAGCCTGCTGACCACGGCGGCGATCGCGGCCGTCGCCATCCTGATCCTGCTGCAACTGTCCTTCGGCAGCTGGCGGCTGGCCTTCCTGCTGTTCGTCACGCTGCCGATGGCCCTGGTCGGCGGAGTCATCGCGACCTGGATCGGCGGGGCGGAGATCACCATCGGCGCCCTGGTCGGCTTCTTCACGGTCTTCGGCATCGCCGCCCGCAACGGCATTCTGATGATCAATCACTGCCAGCACCTGGAGCAGCACGAGGACATGGACTTCGGGCCGGACCTGGTGGTCCGCGGCGCGAGCGAACGGCTCGCGCCGATCCTGATGACCTCCCTGGCGACGGGGCTGGCCCTGGTGCCGCTGGTCGCGGCCGGGAACCAGCCGGGCCGGGAGATCGAGTACCCGCTGGCCGTGGTCATCCTCGGCGGGCTCGTCTCCTCGACCCTGCTGACCCTCTTCGTGGTGCCGAGCCTCTACCTGCGCTTCGCCAGGAAGCGTCCCCGGCGGGGCCGTTCCGGCCCGGCGCCGGTCACCGCGTGAGCGGCGTCCCGGCGTCGCGGACCCGGGTGAGCTTGTGCGGGTTGCGGACGAAGTACAGGCCCGCGATCCGGCCGCCCTCCACCCGGGCCGCCATCACCCCGTCCAGTTCGCCGTCCACATGGACGGCGAGCGCCGGGGCACCGTTGACCAGGGCCGGACGGGTCGTGATCCGCCCGGGGTGCTTGGCGGCCCCGCCGATGATGAACCGGGCCACCTTGACCGCGCCGAGGATCGGCCGCAGCGCCGCCTGCTTGACCCCGCCGCCGTCGCTCAGCAGCACCACCTCGGGGGCGAGCACGTCGAGCAGCCCCTGCAGGTCCCCGGTCGCCAGTGCGCGCTGGAAGGACTCCAGCGCCGCCCGCGTCTCGCGCGCCGACACCGCGGCGCGCGGCCGCCTGGCGTCCACGTGCCCGCGGGCCCGGTGCGCGATCTGCCGCACCGCCGCCGGGGACTTGTCGACGGCGGCGGCGATCTCGTCGTAGCCGAGGTCGAACACCTCCCGCAGCACGAACACCGCGCGCTCGGTGGGCGAGAGCGTCTCCAGCACCAGCATCAGCGCCATCGACAGGCTCTCGGCCAGCTCCACGTCCTCGGCCACGTCCGGCGTGGTCAGCAGCGGCTCCGGCAGCCAGGGGCCGACGTAGGACTCCTTGCGGCGGCTGAGGCTGCGCAGCCGGTTGAGCGACTGCCGGGTGGTGATCCGGATCAGGTAGGCGCGCTGGTCGCGCACCTGGTCCGGATCCACCTGCGCCCAGCGCAGCCAGGTCTCCTGCAGCACGTCCTCCGCGTCGGCGGCGGAGCCGAGCATCTCGTAGGCCACCGTGAAGAGCAGGTTGCGGTGCGCGGCGAAGGCCTCCGTCGCCTGGTCGGTGGTGGCGTGGTCGTCCCTGTGCATCGCGCTGCCTGTCCCCTCCCGGCCGCTGCCGGCCGACACTCCGTCACCTCGCCCTGCGGACACCGCCGTTCAGATGATCGCCGAGGACGGCTCGGCCTGCGACCCGATCGCGGCGATCCGCTGCGGGCGCGAGGCGTCCCGCGACCACTCCCACTTCGCCGAACCGGGCTTGCGGGCCTCGGCGGCCAGTCCCTTCACGGTGGCCTGGCAGATGAACTCCTTGAGCCGGGCGGCGGGTCGGCCGCCGAGGTGGAACGCCTTCGCGGTGTCGTCCCGGCCGGCGTACTGGAAGATGCCCGCCTTCCGGCCCAGGCTGATGCACTGGCCCACGAAGCCCAGGGCGATCGGCGTCGGCCGCTCCCCGGCGACCAGGTGCAGCACGGTGTCGGCGGCGTGTCCGCCGAGCGGCCCGGCGGCCTGGCAGCTCATCCGGAAGGGCAGCCCGGAGGGGGCCGCGGAGTCGCCCGCGGCGACGATGCGCGGGTCGTCCACGCTGACCAGCGTCTCGTCGGTGAGCAGGCGGCCCAGGCCGTCGGTGCGCAGGCCGCTGCGCGCGGCCAGGTCGGGCACGCCGAACCCGGCGGTCCACACGGTCACCCGGCTGGGCAACCTGCGGCCGTCGGCGAGCCGGACGGAGTCGGCGGCCACGGCGGCGACCTTCGCGCCCGGGCCGTCGATCACGGTGACGCCGAGCCCGGCCAGGTGCCGGGCGACGGAGCGGCGGCCGCGCGGGTGCAGGTACGGGCCGAGCTGCCCGCCGCAGACCAGCGTCACCTGCCGCCCCTGCTCCGCCAGTTCGGCCGCGGTCTCGATACCGGTGGGTCCGCCGCCGACGACGGTGACCGCCGCGTCCGCGGGCTGGCCGTCCAAGGCGGCCCGCAGCCGCCGGGCGTCCTCCAGGCTCCCGAGCGGGTACCCGAACTCCCCTGCCCCGGGGACGGCCGGTTCGGCGGCGGCGCTGCCGACGGCGTAGACGAGGTAGTCGTAGCCGAGCGTCCCGCCGGAGGCAAGTTCCAGCTCCCGCTTCGCGGCGTCGATCCGGGCCACGCTGTCCACCACCAGCCGCACGGCCGGGGCGAGCACCTCCCGGTAGTCCGTCACCGCCTCGTGCGTCCCCGCCGCCAGCTGGTGCAGCCGGATCCGCTGCACGAAGTCGGGGCGGGGGTTGACCAGGGTGACCGTGACGTCCTGGCGCTGCGTCAGCCGGTTCGCCGCCGTCACGCCCGCGTACCCGCCGCCGATGACGACGATGTCGGTGCTGTTGCCGTTCATGAGCGCTCCTTCGTTGTCCCGAGTTCGACCTCAAGACACCGCGCCCGAGCGGACTGTGACATGACGTGACGGGGATCACCCTCGGACCGGGGCCGGCGCCAGCGCGTCGGCGATCAGTTTTCGGGCCCGGCCGCTGCCGTCGGCCGGGGCCGTCCACAGGTCGGTGCCGAAGTCGCCGGGGAGGGCGTAGGCGAGGGTGCGGTCGTCCAGCCAGACGGCCTGGTCGTCGATGCTGTGGGAGTCGGCGACCGGCGTCTCCCGCAGGGTGCGCAGGTCGAGGACGTACTCGCGCCAGGGTGCCGCGTCGGGAAGGCCGGGGACGCGCTTCTTGAAGGCGATCCGGGTTCCGTCGGGGGATAGCGAGGGGCATTCGACGTTCGTCAGCACGGTGCTGACGGTGCGTCGACTGATGCTGCCCTTGACCAGGTAGGTGCGGTGGCGGGTGCCGAGGGTGGCGTAGAAGGTGTCGTCGTCGGCGGCGAAGGTGACGCCCCAGAAGTTGTCGTCCACGGAGCGGTACTGCCTGCCGTCCATGACGATCGCGAAGTCCTCCAGGGTGGAGGTCAGTTGCCAGGTCCGGGTGTCGACGATCGAGGTGCGGGTGGAGAAGTTCGTGGTGGAGTAGGAGTCGCCGCCGACGAACACCGTCCAGGCGACGAAGCGTCCGTCCGGCGAGACCCGGGACCGGGTAGGGATGCCGGCCAGCGGGAAGGCGCGCAGGGTGTGCAGGCGGGCGTCGAGGACGAGCGCGCGGTAGGACTCCCGGAGTGCGTCGGGCACGGACTGCAGGCAGATGCCGGTCCCGCCCGCGGCGTAGAAGCGCAGGCACTTGACGCCGGACGCGGTGCGCGGGCCGGCGGGGTCGGCCGCGCTGACCGCGGCGAGTTCGTCGCGGTGCGGGCCCCACGCCATGTTCCGGACCAGGATCCGGCCGGGCTGAGTGAGCGTCACCGTCCCTGCGGTGACGACCGGTCCGCCCGCCCGGGGCCGGTTCCTCGCGTCGGCGCGGGAGGAGGCGTGCAGGACGAGGGTGGTGCCGAGGGCGGTGAGGGT
>NZ_JBHSQJ010000004.1:0-12731 GCF_042658505.1 Streptacidiphilus monticola
CGTCACCTGGCAGGACGGCTGGCCCCTCGTCGGCGAGGTGGACCTGGAACTGGCCGACCTCCCCTGGGAGCTGACTGCGCCTCAGCCGTCCCCCGTCCGCGACGACTTCGACGCGGCCGAGCTGCAACCGTTCTGGATCTCCTTGCGCGACCGCCCGGCCGAACTGGTCGATGCCAAGGAGCGCGACGGCTGGCTCACCCTGCGCGCCCGCGGCGGCTCCCTCGACGAGCCGGACGTCGTCTTCGTCGGCCGCCGCCAGCAGCACCTCGCTTTCGCGGCGCGCACGCTCGTCGACGCCGGCGCGGGCTCCGGCGGCCTCGCGGTCCGCCTGGACGAGCGCAACCACTACGCCGTCGAGTCCACGCCCGACGGCACGGTCCGCGTGGTCGCCCGCATCGGCACCGTCCGTGCCGTCGTCGCCGAACGCGCTCTCCCCGCAGGTCCCTTGGTCCTGTCCGTGCGCACCGGGCCCGCCCCCGAGCCGCACGACTCACGCAAGGGCCCGGACTCCCTCGTCTTCGCCGTCGGGACACCGGACGGCGCCACGAGCGACCTGGCCTCCCTCGACGGCCGCTACCTGTCCACGGAGGTCGCCGGAGGCTTCACCGGCCGCGTCGTCGGCCTCTACGCCGCCGAGGGCACCGTGTGCTTCGACTGGTTCGACTACGAGCCTCTTCCGCTCCCCTGAGCACGCGTCAGCACTCCTCCGAGCACGCGTCAGGGGCCCACTCGCCCCACCACCCATTCATCCCGAAGGGACGACCCGTGAACGACGCACAGCAGCAGAGCACACCGCGCGCCTCGCGCTCCCGCAACCGCCGCCTGCACCGGACGGCCGGGCTCGTGGCGCTCCTGGTCACCGCGGGAAGCCTCACCGGCGGCACCGCCTTCGCCGCGCCGGCCGGACAGGCCCCAGCGACCGTGGACACCACCCCCCGCAGCGCGATGGCCGCCGTGGCTCAGATGCAGCCCAGCTGGAACCTCGGCAACACCTTCGACGCGATCCCCGACGAGACCTCGTGGGGCAACCCGCTCACCACCAAGGCGACGTTCGACGGTCTTCGCGCCCAGGGCTTCCGCAGCGTCCGGATTCCCGTCACCTGGTACCCCCACCAGTCCACCACCGCCCCCTACACCATCGATCCGGCGTGGATGAAGCGGGTCAAGCAGGTGGTCGACTGGGCCTTGGCGGACGGTCTCTACGTCGAGATCAACGTCCACCACGACTCGTGGCAGTGGATCGCCAACATGTCGGCCGACCACGACAACGTGCTGGCACGCTTCACCTCCACCTGGCAGCAGATCGCCACGGCCTTCAAGGACGAGCCGCGCAAGCTGCTCATGGAGAGCGTCAACGAGCCGCAGTTCTCCAACGCGACCGACGCCCAGAAGACCCAGTACCTGCGGGAGCTCAACACCGCCTTCTACGACGTCGTGCGCAACTCCGGTGGCCGGAACAAGGACCGCCTGCTCGTCCTGCCCTCGGAGGAGACGAACAACGCCCAGCACTGGCTCGACGACCTGTCCACGACGATGAGTTCGCTGCACGACCGCAACCTCGTCGCCACCGTGCACTACTACAGCTGGTACCCGTTCAGCGTGAACATCGCCAACGGCGCCTCCTACGACGCCACGGCCCAGAAGGACCTGACCGACGGCTTCGCCCGGGTGCACAACACCTTCGTGGCCAAGGGCATCCCGGTCTACGTAGGCGAGTACGGCCTGCTCACCTCGCCGTACTCTGGCGTGGTCGAGCGCGGCGAGATGCTCAAGTACTTCGAGCAGGTCGACTACGAGGCGCGGGCCAACGGCTTCACCTCCGCCCTCTGGGACGCCGAGAACGACTTCCTGAACCGCTCCACCATGCAGTGGATGGTCCCCGAGATGAAGGACCTGATCCAGAGCTCCTGGCGGACCCGCTCGGGCACCGCCTCCACCGACAACATCTTCCTGCCCAAGTCCGGCCCCATCACCGCGCAGTCCATCACCCTCAACCGCAACGGACTGTGGTTCACCGGCCTTTGGCAGGGGGACCGCCCGCTGATGCCCTTCGTCGACTACACCGTCGACGGCGACCGGCTGACCCTGACCGCCGCCGCCCTCACCCGGCTCGCCGGCGACCGCACGGCCGGCGTCGACGCCACCCTCGAGGTCCGCTACTCCGACGGCGTCCCCTGGAAGCTCTTCGTGCGCTCCTACGACAAGCCGGTGATGGCCGACGCAACCGGCACCACCGACGGACTCACCGTCCCCACCGGGTTCAACGGTGACCTGATGGAGAACGTCGAGTCCACCTACGCAGACGGCACCGCCGCCGGCCCGGCGTCCTGGACCACCTTCCAGTCGTTCGACAACTACCGCCCCGACTACGGCGGCAACACCACCACCATCAAGGCGGACTTCCTCAACTCGCTCAAGGACGGCGTCCCGGTGACGCTCACCTTCCGCTTCTGGAGCGGTGCCACCGTCACCTACCACGTCACCCGTTCCGGCTCGACCGTGACCGGCACCGCCTCCTGAGCCAGGCCGCGCCGGCACCGCCGACCGCTCCGGCGCGGAGGACCTCCCCGGACCTCCGCGCCGGAGCTCTCACGTCAACAACCATGCGACCGGCCGCTGTTGGGCCGGCCCCACCACACCGGCCGGAGACCGCCGTGACCACCCTTCCGCCCCGCGTGCTGTTCGGGGCCGCCTACTACCCCGAGTACCACCGGATGGACCGCGTCGAAGCCGACCTCGACCTGATGGCCGAGGCCGGCTTCACGGTGGTGCGCGTCGGCGAGTCGGTCTGGTCCACCTGGGAGCCCGAGAACGGCCGCTTCGACCTGGACTGGCTGCAGCCGGTCCTCGACGGGGCCCACGCCCGCGGCATCTCGGTCGTGCTGGGCACCCCGACCTACGCCGTTCCGCCCTGGCTGGCCCGGCTCCACCCGGAGATCGCCGCGGAGGACGCCACCGGCCGCCGTGCGGCCTGGGGCTCCCGCCAGGAGATGGACATCACCCATCCCGCCTTCCGCTTCCACGCGGAGCGCGTGGTCCGCCGCATCCTCGCCCGCCACGCCGGCCACCCGGCCGTCATCGGCTTCCAGGTCGACAACGAGCCCGGCTGCCGCCTGCCCCACAACCACGGCGTCTTCCAGCGCTTCGTCGACGACCTGCGCGCCCGCTACGGCGACGTGGAGACGCTCAACCGGGAGTGGGGCCTGGTGTACTGGTCGCACCGGCTCACCACCTGGGCCGACCTGTGGACCCCCGACGACAACGCGCAGCCGCAGTACGACGTGGCCTGGCGCGCCTTCCAGGCCCGGCAGACCACCGAGTTCATCGCCTGGCAGGCGGACCTGGCGCGCGAGTACGCCCGCCCCGGTCAGTTCGTCACCACCTGTCTGCACTACCACCATCCCGCCCTGGACGACGACCGGCTGACGGACCGTCTGGACGTCGCGGCGGCCAACCCGTACTACGAGATGCAGGACGCGCTGGCGCTGCCCGCCGATCCGGACCGCCCGCCGCACGCCTGGCAGGCCGGCGGCGTCTGGGGGCTGCTCCAGGAGGCGGACCGGGCCTGGTCCTCACGCCAGGAGCCCTTCCTCGTCACGGAGACCAACGCGCAGGCGATCGGCGGCACCCACGACAACCGTCCCGCCTACGACGGGCAGTGGCGGCAGGCGGCCTGGGCGCTGGTCGCGCGCGGGGCGCGCATGGTCGAGTACTGGCACTGGCACACCCTGCACTTCGGGGCGGAGACCTCCTGGGGCGGGATCCTGCCGCACAGCGGCCGTCCCGGCCGTGTGTATGCCGAACTCGCCCGAGTGGGCCGCGAGTTCGCGCAGGCCGGCGCGCTGGCGGCCGGGCTGGAACCGGACGCGGACATCGCGATGGTGTACTCGTTGCCGAGCAAGTGGTTCATGCAGAAGTACCCGCCGCTGGCCGCGGCGAACGGCGCTCCGGACGGCGCGTCGTACCACGGCCTGTTCGACCCCTTCTACCGGGGCGCGGTGGAGTCCGGTCGGCAGGTGCGCATCCTGCACGCCCGGCAGCTGCACGACCCGGAGGAGCCCGGCGCCGGGCCGGCGCCCGACGTGGCCGCGCGGCGCCACCCCGTGCTGGTCGCCACCGGCCTCCACCTGGCCGACGACGGTCTGCTGGACTGGCTGGCCGCCTACGCCGGGGCGGGCGGCCACCTGGTGCTCGGCCCGCGCACCGGCTACGCCGACCCGGAGGGGCGCGCACGGCCCGAACCCGCGCCCGCGCGCCTGTCGGGCGCGGCCGGGGTCCGCTACGCGGAGTTCAGCAACCTGGACGCCGAACTGCCGCTCGACGCGGGGCCGGAGAGCCCGTTGCGGCTGCCGGCGGGGGCCGGGGCGACCCGCTGGGTGGACGCACTGGTCCCCGACGGCGCCGAGGTGCTGGCCGGGTACCGGCACCCGCACTTCGGCCGCTGGCCGGCGGTGACCAGCCGCGTCCACGGCCGGGGCCGGGTGACCTGCGTCGGCACGGTCCCCAACGGCGCGGCGGTCCGGGCGCTGACGGCGTGGCTGGTGCCGCGGCCGTGCAGCGGCTGGCGCGACCTGCCCGCCTCGGTGACCGTCTGCACCGCGACCGCGCCGGACGGCCGCCGCGTCCACGTCGTGCACAACTGGAGCTGGGAGCCCGCCTCGGCCGTCGCCCCCGGCGACCTGGTGGACGTGCTCGCCTCCGGCAAGGGCGGTGCGGCGAGGACCGCCGTCCCGGGCGGAGCCCCGGTCGAGCTGGGGCCCTGGGACGTGCGTGTCCTCGCCGCGGAGCGCTGACATGGCGTCAGTTCAGCTGCCATTTCTGGTTGGCGGCGCCGGTGCAGCTCCACAGCTGGACCAGCGTGCCGTCGGCTGTCGCGCCCCCGGCGGCGTCCAGGCACAGCCCGGACAGGGCGCTGGTGATGCTGCCGTCGGCGTTCAGCTTCCACTGCTGGTTGGTACCGCCGGTGCAGGACCACACCACGGCCTTGGTGCCCGCGGTGGTGCCCCAGCCGTAGGCGTCCAGGCACATCTGGGAGCTGCCCGAGTACACCGTCAGCTGCCCCGAACCGGTGACCGTCCAGCGCTGGTTGGCGCTGCCGATGCAGTCCCAGAGCTGCACCTGGGTGCCGGCGGTGGTGCTGGCGCCGGGGACGTCGAGGCACTTGGAGGCGCCGACGGCGTGGAGGGAGCCCGTCGTGGCCGCGCCGGAGGGGTGGAGCTGGACCACCACGATCGAGTACGGCGGCACGGTCTGCTGCCCCGGGGTGCCGGACGTGGCCGAGCTGAGGCCGGTCGCGTTCCTCAGGTACGACCAGACGGTCGGTGTGGCCGAGGCGGGCGTGAAGCCGTTGTAGGACATGCTCACGTTCGCCGCGTTGTTCGGATCCTTGTTGATCAGCATGACGTCGAGGTCGCCGTTGCCGCGGCGCACGGCGTGCGCGCTGACCAGCGAGGCGGAGCTGGTGGACGACAGCATCGTGTCCCCCGGGGCGCCCAGCTTGGTGATCAGCTGGAGGCTGTAGTAGGGGGCGAAGGGCGTGTTGACCGCGGGCTCGCAGGAGGCGCCGCTGGAGACGAGGCCGCCGTCGGCGTAGTCGGTCGCGCCGCCGACGTTCGTCACCGAGGAGCAGTCGGTGCCGTTGCGCAGGTCCCACCAGTCGACGTTGAAGATGCCGTTCTCCCACCAGGTCAGGTACTCGTCCGGGGCGAACAGCGCGTTGGGAGCGGTGTCCACGTCCCGCTGGCCGTTCGTCTCGGTGATCGCGATGCCGACGTTGGGCGCGTTGCTGCCGGCGTACTGGTTGATGAGCGAGCGGACGGTGGAGGTGATCCGGGGGATGTCCGCCTGCGGCTTGGTGAGCAGGTCGCTGTCGCTGGTGGTGGTGGGGTAGTGGTGCACGATCACGAAGTCGATCTTCGGACCCGCGATGGAGAGCACGGTGTGGTTCCAGTCGGCGGTGTCGCCGGGGCCGGTGATGCCGTCGGGCCAGCTGCCCGGAGTGGTCAGCACCGCACCGATCTTGACGCTGGGGTCCGCGGCCTTCATCGCGGAGACGAACTGGAGCAGGTTGGTGGCGTAGGTGGTGGCGCTGTGGCTGCTGTGCTTGTCCAGCTCCCAGCCGCTGCCGTTGCTGTACTCGCCGTTGCCGGGGACCTCGTTGCCCACCTCCCAGTACTTGATGCCGTAGCCCTTGGTGACGTTGGCATAGCGCACCCAGGCGGCGGCCTCGTCGGGGGTGCCGGAGCCGTAGTTGACGGTGATGACCGGCTGTGCGCCGGCGGCGCGCACGGTGCCCATGAAGGCGTCGAAGCCGGTGTTCGGGGCGACGTAGCCGCCGTTCTCCTCGGTGTTGGTCTGCCAGTGGTAGGCGTCGGAGACGCTGCCGCCGGGGTAGCGGACCGCCTGGAAGCCCGCGCCGGCGATCAGCGAGGCCGTGGCCGAGGAGTTCATCTGACCGTCGAAGACGGCGGTGTTCACGCCCGAGGCCAGGGGCGGGATGGAGCCGAGCGTCCTGGTCGCGTCCACGGACACGGTCACCGCGGTGTCCGCGTGGGCGGCGGGCACGCCGCCGAGTACGGCGGCCGCCGAGGCGAACAGCGCTGTGGTCAGGCCGGCGAGGGCGCGGGTGAGAAGCGTTCTGTGCACAACCACCTCCGCGAGAAAGTTTCTTTGAAGTTTCCAAAGAGTTTCTGGGGCAACGTACTGCTGCGGCATGTTCGGGTCAATGCCTTGCGCCCGAATCGCGACGCCCGCCCGTGCCGTCACCCGGCCTGGCGGCCCAACCGCTTCAGGAAAGTTTCGCGCGCCGCCCCGGCTCGACGCCCGCCGTTCCGATCGCAGGCCGACTGCGTACTGCCGCCCGGCGGCTGCGCGGTGCTCCGCAGGGCCTCAACTCCACTGCCACCTTTGGCCGTTCCGCAGAAAGGAAACCCATGACCGACGACTCCCCCGCACTCCGCTGGGGCCACGACGCCCTCCATGTCGAGATCGGCACCGACCCGGACGGCCCGCCACGGCTGCGCCGGATCGGCATCCCCGGGCAGTTGCCCGCAGAGCCGCCCGCGGCAGCGCCCCTGCCACTCGTCGAAGCCACCACCACCGACCGCGGCCGCCACTGGTCCGGGCACCGGGTGATCGACACCGCCCTCGGAGCCGACCTGCGCTACCGCGGGCACTCCGCGACCCGGGACGGCGACTGGCACCGGCTGACCGTCCGACTCCACGACCCGGTCGGCGGACTCGCCGCGGAGGTGCTCCTCAGCTCCCCCGACGGTGTCCCGGCCCTGCGCAGCCAGGTGGTGATCCGCAACGAGGGCACCCGCAGCGTGCGACTGGAGTCCGTCGCCTCCCTCGTGCTGGGCGGACTCACCGCGGACGCGGACCTCGACGCCGCGGACCTGCTGTGGGCGGAGAACGACTGGCTCGCCGAGTACCGCTGGCAGCGCCGGCCCATGCGGCTCACCTCACCGGTCCTCAGCGACCGCGTCCACTACCGGTACGGCAAGGGCGGCTTCGCCGTCGCCGGACAGGGGACCTGGTCCAGTTGCGACCGGCTGCCCATGGGCGGCCTGACCGACCGCCGGACCGGCCGCACGTGGGTGTGGCAGATCGAGCACAACGGCGGGGGCTGGCATTGGGAGTGCGGCGAGCACGACGACTCCGGCTACCTGGCCCTGTCCGGCCCGAGCGGCCAGCGCCACGGGTGGTCCCGGCTGCTGGAGCCCGGCGCCTCCTTCGAGACCGTCCCGGTCGCGATCGCCTTCGGCGTCGAAGCGCCGGACGAGGCCTTCGCCGCGCTCACCCGCTACCGGCGAGCCATCCGGCGGCCGCACCCCGACCACCGTCGCCTGCCCGTCGTCTTCAACGACTACATGAACTGCCTGATGGGCGACCCGACCACGGCCAGACTGCTCCCCCACATCGACGCGGCCGCCGCGGCCGGTGCCGAGTACTTCGTCATCGACGCCGGCTGGTACGACGACAAGGACGGCGACTGGTGGACCAGCGTCGGCGCCTGGGAGCCCGCGGCCTCCCGCTTCCCCGGCGAACGCGGCATCCACGAGGTGCTGGACCGCATCCGTCAGCTCGGGATGGTCCCCGGCCTCTGGCTCGAACCCGAAGTCGTGGGCGTCACCAGCCCCTTGGCCCACTCCCTGCCGGACGAGGCGTTCTTCCGCCGCGACGGCGTCCGCGTCGTCGAGACCGGCCGACACCACCTCGACCTGCGCCACCCCGCCGCACGCGAACACCTCGACCGGGTGGTGGACCGCCTGGTCGGCGAACTCGGCATCGGCTACCTCAAGTTGGACCACAACATCGACCCCGGGTCGGGCACCAGCGGGCACCCGGGCGAGGCCGCCGCCGACGGCCTGCTCGGCCACAACCGCGCCCACCTGGACTGGCTGGACGGCGTCCTGGACCGCCACCCCGGCCTGGTGCTGGAGAACTGCGCCTCCGGCGGCATGCGCACCGACTACGCGCTGCTGTCCCGGCTCCAGCTCCAGTCCACCAGCGACCAGCAGAACCTCGCGCTCTACGCGCCGATCGCGGCCTCCGCACCCACCGCGGTCACCCCGGAACAGGGCGCCGTCTGGGCCTATCCGCAGCCGGAGGACACCCTCGACGAGGTCGCCTTCACCATGGCCAACGCCCTGCTCGGCCGGATCCACCTCTCCGGCCGCCTCCCGGAACTGTCGTCCGCCGCAAGGGACTTGGTCACCGAGGCGGTCGCCGTGCACAAGGCCCTGCGCGCCGACCTGGCCACCGCGCTGCCCGCCTGGCCGCTGGGACTCCCCGCGTGGGACGACCCCTGGATCGCCCTCGCCCTGCGCACCCCCGCCACCACCTACCTCACCGTCTGGCGCCGCCCGGGCGGCAAGGACACCGCCGTGCTCCCGCTGCCGCAGTTCCGTGACGCCGCCGTCCGCGCGGACGTGCTGTACCCCTCCACCACCCAGGCACGCTTCCGTTGGCACCAGGACAGCGCCGCCCTGACGCTGACCCTCCCTGCTGCGCCGTCCGCCGTCGTGCTCCGGCTCGTCCCGGATGCCGGCCTGCAGGCGAGCGCGGGAGGGGAGATGCCGAGCGGCTGACGCCCGCGAGGCTCCACCACGGGCGGGGGATGCCAGAATGACCCCAGCAGGGACGCTCGCGCGTCCCAACCGTCCCTCCCGTCACGCAGGCGGGTCCCGGTGGAGCCATGGTCGTGGAAAGGGTGAACGTGACGGACAACGGATCGGGCGCGCCGACGGCGGACGAGCAGAGCTCTCCTGACGACAAGCCGGGTTCCGTCACCATCGCCTACATCGCGGAGTCCGCCGGGGTCTCCATCCCCACCGTCTCCAAGGTGCTCAACGGCCGCTCGGGCGTCTCCGACCAGACCCGGGCCCGCGTCGAGGAACTGATCAACCGTTACGGCTACCGGAAGCCGGCCCCCAACCGCGCCAACGTGGTGGAGCTGGTCTTCCGGGAGCTGGACGGCATGGGAGCGGTGGAGATCATCCGCGGCGTGGAACGGGTGGCGCGGCGCAACCGCGTCGGCGTCATGGTCTCCGAGTTCGGGGTCCACGACAGCCAGCCCATGTCCATCGACGACACCGTGGGACGCCGCCCCAACTGCGTGCTGTCCGTGTCCCAGCTCTCGAAGAAGGAGCGCGACCAGCTGACCGCGAAGGGCATCCCCTTCGTCGTGTTCGACCCGATCGGCGACCTGCCGGACGACGTCCCCTTCGTCGGCGCCACCAACTTCCGTGGCGGGCACACCGCCACCCGGCACCTGCTCAACCTTGGCCACCGGCGCATCGCCATGATCAGCGGCCCGGACCACCCGTTCTGCCTGGCCCGCAAGGCCGGATACCTCGCCGCGCTGGCCGAGGCCGCCGTCGCCGCCGAACCCGAGCTGCTGGTACAGACCCAGCTCACCCGCGAGGACGGGCACGCCGCCGCCCGCGAGCTGCTGTCCCGCGCCGACCGGCCCACCGCCGTCTTCACCGCGAACGACCTGCAGGCCATGGGCGTCTACCAGGCCGCCCGGGAACTGGGCCTGTCCATCCCCGCCGACCTGAGCGTCGTCGGCTTCGACGACCTTCCCATCGCTGCCTGGGTGGACCCGCCGCTGACGACGGTCCACCAGCCGCTCGCCGAAATGGCGGTCGCCGCAACGGAGTTGGCCCTGGCGCTGGGCCGCGGCGAGGAGGTGGCCCAGGTCGGCCTCGAGATCGCCACCACCCTCGCCGTCCGCGCCAGCACCGCTCCCCCGAAGGGCCGCACGTCGCGGACGGTCCGCAAGGATCTCACCTAGGACTGCGGGAAGCGCGGTTCACGAACGGTGCCGCCACGAGCGGCGCCGACCGCTCAGGACACCGGCGGGGCCGTGCTGTCCCGGACCACCAGCGACGTGGCGATGTCGAGCCTGGTCTGCGGCACCTCCTCGCCGCTGCCGAGCACGAGCGCGAGTTCCGCGGCAGCCCGGGCCATGGCCACCAGAGGCTGGCGCACGGTCGTGAGCGGCGGGTCCATCCACGCGGCGACGGGGAGGTCGTCGAAGCTCGCCACACTGAGGTCCCGTGGAATCGACAGGCCGAGTTCCCGGGCGGCCTCGTAGAGGCCGATCGCCTGCATGTCGCTGGCGGTGAACACGGCGGTCGGCCGGTCCGGACGGGACAACAGCTCACGCGCCGCCGCGTGCCCGTCCCCGCGGGTCAGTTCGGTGCGGACGAGCAGGCCCGGCTCCTGGGGCAGGCCGGCCTCCTGGAGCGCCGACGTGTACCCGGCGACCCGGGCGACGCAGAACGAGTGGTCGGGCCCGCTGATCATGGCGATGCGCTGATGTCCCAGCTCCGTCAGATGCCGGACCGCGGCCCGCGCCCCCTTCCACTGCGTCGCGCTCACGAAGGGCACGTCCTCGGCAAGCTCCTCGGCCGGGTCGTAGACGACGAAGGGGATGCCCTGCGCGCGCAGTCGCTGCCGCTCCCGCTCCCGCAGGAACGTGACCGCCAGCACGTCGGGCCCGCGCCGCCCGCGGTCGTCGTCGAGGTACACCGCGGTCGCCCGGTCGAAGCCGAGCTCCGAGACCACCGCACCGACCCGGTTCTCCCGCGCGACCAGCTCCACACCGCGCAGGATCTCCGACCCCCACATGTGCTCCAGCTCGGGGAACAGGAGGTCCACGACATCGCCCCGGTCACCCGGGGACTCACGGCGGCCCTGCCGGCTGATCAGTTCCCCGACCCGCGTCCGGCTGCGGTCCGAGGTGCGGGACTCGTCCCCGAGCACCGAGAGCGCGGGCAGCGGGACGCCCGCGGGTTCACGGATGTAGGCGATGGTCGGCCACGGCGGATCCACGCGGCGCGAGCGCTCGTGATCGGCCGTGGCACCTGCGGATTGAGTGTCCGTCACAGCATTTCCTGTTCGACGTGGCCGGGCCGCGCCTGTCCAGCCGGGACGGCTGTGCAGGAGCACTGCGACACAGGCTATTCACGAAGCCCTCCACACAACAGTTCCCGGGTCGAAGCGACGACCGGTGGCGCAGGTCCTCATGTCTGCGCGGCCAGGCGCAGGATCGCGTCGGCCGAGCGGTCGACGTCGTCCTCGGTGGTCGTCCAGTTGGAGAAGGAGATCCGTATCAGGCGGCGGCCGTGCCAGGTGGTGCCGCCGAGCCAGCAGGTGCCGTCCCGCTGCACCTGCTGGATGAGGCGGTCCGTGCGCTCCGGGTCGCCGAAGTCGGCGAGCACCTGGTTGAGCACGACGTCGTTCGCGATGACCGCGCCGCCCGCGGCGAGCCTGTGGGCCATCCGGCGGGCCATGCGGCAGCAGTGCCCGACGAGTTCGGCCACACCGCTGCGCCCGAGTTCCCTCAGTGCCGCCCAGACGGTGAACCCCCTTGCCCGGCGGGAGGATTCCGTGGTGAGGTCGCCGAGGCCCCAGCCCGCCGCGCCGCCGGAGCCGACGAGGTAGGCCGCCGTGTAGGAGACGGCGGCGGCGTGGACGTCGGGCCGGGCGCAGAACGCGAGTCCCGCGTCGTAGGGGACGTTGAGCCACTTGTGCGCGTCGCATCCCCAGGAGTCGGCCCCGCCAACGCCCTGGACCAGGTGGGCGGTTGACGGGTTCGCCGCGGCCCACAGGCCGAACGCGCCGTCCACGTGGACCCAGGCCCCGTGCTCGCGGGCGGCCTCGATGGCGGCGGGGAAGGGGTCGCAGGCGCCGGTGTTGACGTTGCCGGCCTGCAGGCAGACGATCGTCGGCCCGCTCGGTCCGGCGGCGAGGACAGCGGCCAGGTCGTCGGGGTCGAGGGCGCCGTTGGCGTCCGTCCCGACCTCTTCAAGGACCTTGGTGCCGAACCCGAGCAGCCGCAGCGAACGGTCGATCGTGGCGTGACGCTCGCGACCGGCGACGACCCTCACCTGCGGCGCCCCGTGGAGCCCGTCGTGTTCGACGTCCCATCCGGCCTCGGCGAGGACGTGGTGGCGGCCGGCCGCGAGCCCGACGGTGTTCGCCGCCTGGGCACCGGTGACGAAGCCGGCGGAGGCGGTCGGCGGCAGGCCCAGCAGGTCCTTCAGCCAGGTGCCGGCGGCCTCCTCCGCCGCGGCCGCGGCCGGAGAGAGGACCGCGTTGTAGGCGCACTGGTCCCACCCGCTGGTGAGGACGTCGGCGGCGACGGCCGCGGGCAGGGACCCGCCGATGACGAAGCCGAAGTACCTGGGCCCGGCGGTCCCCATCAGTCCCGGGTCCGT
>NZ_JBHSQJ010000004.1:12773-45252 GCF_042658505.1 Streptacidiphilus monticola
CGTCGCCGGGCGGCGTGCCCTCCTCGGGGAGCGGCCCGCCGAACGCCTGCCGCAGCGCCTGCCGCGCCCCGTCCGGCGCGACCGGACGCGCCGCCAGGGAGGCGCGATAAGCGGCTGCGAGCCGAGCCGCCCGGACCAGCAGTTCCTCGTACGCGTCCATGTCTGGACGGTAGGACCGTCGGCGCGGCGGCGCGACCCTGACGCCGAGGGCAGGCTAGGCCCGCCGCCACCGACCGGACCTCAGTCGAGGCAGAACTCGTTGCCCTCGATGTCCAGCATGGGGATGCACGCGTCGTCGCCGTCGTAGAGCGTCTGCACGTGGACCGCGCCCAGCGGGACCAGCCGGGCGCACTCGGCCTCCAGCGCGGCGAGGCGCTCCTCACCCCTGAGCCCCGTGGCGACCCGGACGTCGAGATGGACGCGGTTCTTGACGGCCTTCCCTTCCGGAACCCGCTGGAAGTACAGCCGCGGACCCACGCCCGAGGGGTCGACGCAGGCGAACCACGCGTCCCGTTCCGCAGGCGGCTGCGCGTCCTTGAAGTCCTCCCACGTGGCGAACCCCGCAGGCGGCGGCGGGACCACATAGCCCAGCACCTCGCACCAGAAGCGCCCGAGGCGCTCGGGGTCCGCACAGTCGAAGGTGACCTGGAACTTCTTGATCGACATCACCGGGCCACCGTACTGGCGGGCGTTCGTGGACGAAACCCCGTCCCGCCGCCCTGAGCCGCCGCCCGGGGCCGCCGCGTCGCTGCGCGCGAAGGCCCGGACCGCGGGTCAGCATGGAGGATGACCTCCACCGCCCTGATCGTCGTCGACATGCTCAACTCCTACGACCACCCGGACAGCGAACCCCTCCAGGCCTCGGCCGCCGAGGCCGTCCCCTACGCCGGGGAGCTCATCGAGCACGCGCACCGCACCGGGCAGCCGGTCGTGTACGTCAACGACAACATCGGCGAGTGGCGATCCGACCAGGCGGCCATCGTGACCGCGGCGCGGGCCGGTCGCCGCCCGGACCTGGTGGAGCCGGTGCTGCCCGACGAGCGGGCCCTGTTCGTGGTCAAGGCGCGGCACTCGATCTTCTACCAGACACCGCTGGAGTACCTGCTGCGGCAGCAGGGGATCGGTCACCTGGTGCTGTGCGGGCAGGTGACCGAGCAGTGCATCCTCTACTCCGCGCTCGACGCCCACGTCCGTCACCTGGACGTCACCGTGGCCCGTGACGCGGTCGCTCACATCGACCCACAACTCGCGGCCGCCGCACTGGAGATGATGGCCCGCAACATGGGCGTGACCGTCTGCCCGGCGCGCGACCTGCTCTGACCCCCGACTGCGGCCGAGCGGTCAGGGGCGGACCGCCGGACCGGAGTCCGCCTGCAGGACCTGCTCCAGGGAGGTGGCCGCATGTCCTGTCAACTCGCTGATGGCGGAGGTCACCTGGGCCAGGGACCCGTCGGCGATCGCCGTGTAGGTGGAGACCCACGCGTCGAGCTGCCAGTCCGGAGCGCCGTACCCGGCGCGCGAGGCATAGGCCTCCTCGACCGTCTCCGGCTCGTAGGAGACGGGGCGTCCGGTGACGGCGGTGATGGTGGCCGCCACCTCCGCGAGGGTGAGCGCCTGAGGGCCGGTCAGTTCGTAGGCGCGGCCGGTGTGCGGGCCGGGGTCGCGGAGCACGGCGACAGCGGCGTCGGCGATGTCGTCCTGGGCGACGACCGCGGCCCGTCCGTCCCCGCCGGGGCCGCGGATGACGCCGTCGCCGCCGACGAGGGCGGGCATGAAGTCGGCGTAGAGGTTGTCGCGCAGGAAGGTGAAGGGAACGCCGCTGGCGCGGATGTACTGCTCGGTGTGCCAGTGGTCCCTGGCCAGCGTGAAGGTCGCGTCCGCCGCGGCCCCGTAGAAGGAGATGTAGACCAGGTGCGCCACCCCCGCCTCCGCTGCGGCGTCGACGAAGGCGTGGTGCTGCTGGACACGGTCGACGGACTCAGAGGCGGACACCATCAGCACCCGGTCGGTGCTGCGCAACGCCCGGACGAGGGCGTCGTGGTCGCCGTAGTCACCGGGCACCGAGGTGGCGCCCGGCAGCGCCGGTGCGCGGGAGGGGGTGCGCGCCAGCAGCGTCTGGGCGAGGCCGGCCGCAGCCAGGCGGCGGGCGACGCGCCCGCCCAGGCGGCCGGTGGCGCCGGTCACGGCGTACGAGACATCAGGGGAAGCCATCAGGGATCTCCTCGGTCGAGTGCCGCCCGGTCTGCTGCGTGGACCGGTCCGGCCGCGGGCCCCGGGACTTCCGGAGCCCGTCCACGATCCGTACCAGGCAACCACGGGACCGGCCGCGGCGACACGCGCCACGAGCGAGAGCGCCCCGAGGCGACCGCCGGTCAGGGCGACGGCCCTCGGCCCTTCGCGTCCGCTGCGGCGGGCCCGCTCTGACGGACCGTCAATCCCGCTTCGGATCCCGCCCACAGCTCCTGATCCGCAGCGCGTTCCGGATCCGGGCACGGAGAGGAGGAACACCACCGCTCCGAGGGGGTGGGCCCCGCGGGTCGGGGGCGGCCGCGGGGCCGGGCCGTGCAGATCCTCGACGAAGGATCGCCTCCGGCAGTTCGGTCCCGAGAGCCGCACTCCGCGCAGCCCGGTTTCGACTGCCGAGCTCTACCGCTCGTTGCCCGCACGCAGCCACGCGACGTAGTCGGCGGCGGCAGCGGCGGTGTCGTACCCGGGGCTGAACCCGGTGTCCTCGCGCAGACGCGTCGTGTCCAGCCACCGGGCCGGTTCGGCGTCCCGGGAGGGCAGTTCGACGTGGAACCCGGGCTCGACGGAGGCGAGCGCCGCGACCACCTCGGCGTTGCTGGTCGCGCGGCCCGAGCCGACGTTGTACGTCGCGTGCCGCAGCTCGGGCGCGAGTTGGAGGAGGGCGAGGGCGCGGCCGGTGTCCTTGACGTAGCACAGGTCGAGGGCGTCCTCGGCGTAGGGCTGGTGGACCAGGCCGGACAGATCCGGCGTGGTGCGGTGTGCCGCGGCCCAGGCGAGCGACGGGGCGGGGAAGAAGGGGTCGGGCAGGTGGCCGCCCGGGCCCCAGGTGCCGGAGATCCGTGCCGTGACGATGTCGATGCCGGTCCCGGCCGCCAGCTGCCCGGCCAGCAGCTCGGTGATCTTCTTCAGGTCCGGGATGGCGTGCAGGTGGCGCAGCGGCAGCGGCAGGTCCTCACTGAGCGCTCCGGCCTGGGCGACGCCGCCGTAGACCCCGATGGTGCTGGCGGCCACGAGCCGGCGGACTCCCCACTCCCCGGCCACGCGCACGATGTTGAGGAAACCGTCGACCCCGCGGCGCGCGGCCTCGACGGCGTCGCCGTTCCCGGCCTCCCAGGGCAGCGTGACGGCGAGGTGCAGGATCCCGCTGACCGGGTGCGCGCGGCCCACGGCGCGCAGGCTGTCCAGGTCGGTGATGTCGCCCTGCGCCATGGCTATCGGCAGGTCGGCCAGGTGCGGGGGGATCTCGGGGGCGCGGCGCTGGAGCAGCACGCACTCCTGACCCACCTGGTGGAGCGCGCGCACCGCCTGCGCCCCGATGAAGCCGGCGCCGCCTGTCACGAGAATCATCGCATCGAATCCATTCGCTCAACTGATCATCAGTACTACTGACTATCAGCGTAGAGGTAGAGTGCCGACATGCCAACCCCCGCCCCGCGGGCCATGGAGCCGCACGACGCCCTCGGCTACCTCGTCAAGCACGCCCACCAGCGGCTGACGGCGCTGACCGACACCGCGCTGGCCCCGCTCGGCCTCGACAGCAAGGAATTCGGCGTGCTGCGCGTGCTCGTCGGACGCGCGCCCATGTCGCAGCAGGAGGTCGCGGCCCGGCTCGGTGTTGACCGCACGACGATGGTCGCGCTGATCGACGGCTTCGAGGCCAAGGGCATCGTCACCCGTACGCCCGACCCGAACGACCGCCGCCGCAACGCGATCGAGCTCACCAGGCCCGGGCTGGCCCTCTACCGCAAGGCCGACGCCGCCTACCGCGCTGCCGAGGACGAGTTCCTGGCCCCGCTCACCGCCCCCGCGGCCGACCGGTTCCGGCAGGCCCTGCGCGACCTCCTCACCCCGCCGGAAGGGAGCGACCGTCATGGGCGGTGACGCCGGGGGCGCCCTGATCCGGCGCGCCGACCTCGCCGACATCGACCACCTGGTCGCGTTCCGGGCGCAGATGATGCGGGAGATGGGCGAGGACGTCGATGCGGACCCCTCCTGGCGGGACGACGCCGCCGCCTGGTTCGCCCGCCGCATGAAGGACCCGGCCGCCTTCGCCGCGTTCGTCGCCGAGCTGCCCGGTGCCGGTGTGGTCGGCTGCGCGGTCGGCACGATCGACGACCACGCCCCCAGCCCGCGCAACCGCAGCGGGCAACGCGGCGAGATCGCCAATGTGGTGACCGCACCGGACTTCCGGGGCCGCGGACTCGCCCGCGCCTGCACGCGCGCCCTGCTGACCTGGTTCGCCGACGCCACGACCGCCACCACCGTGCGCCTTGCGGCCACAGCCGACGGCGAAGCGCTCTACCGCAGCCTCGGCTTCGCCGAGCCCCGCGACCTCATCCTCCAGCTCCGTGTCGTTCGATAGCTGACCCCGTGTCAGGACGCGGTGCCTGCGCGCCGATCCAGCCGTCCACGCGGGACCACTGCTGCTCCAGCCACTCCTCCGCAGCCTCGGCGCCGACCGGCGCCCGCGCCGCCGGGACGCGCCACCACGTCGCCGTCATCGGCGCCCGCAGCGGGACACCGCGCCAGACGGCGGCCGCGGAGTTCATCGTGTCCAGGCCCGTGTGTGCGACGATCACCACATCCGCCCTCCCGGCAGCCGCCTCCAGCAGCGCCTGCGGTCCGTCCAGGCGGGGCGGGAGCACGTGCCGGCGTCTCCGTGCGCGGGCCGCACGCCGTCGCTCGCCGTGACTGGACAGCCAGGAGATCGCCCGCGCCCGCCGGCGCCTGGTGAAGTTGCCGCCCTCGGGGAAGAGCACCACGGCCTGCCCCGGGCCGAGGGCCGCCCCGAGCGCCGCGATCGCGTCGGCGGCATGCTCGCGCGCGTGCGGCGGCACGAAGACGTGCGGCGTGCGGCCGATGAGCACGTCGATGCAGGGGTCCCAGCGCAGGAACCGCTTCAGCACCACCTGCGGACGCACCCCGGCCTCGCACAGCAGCGCCCGCACCAGCAGGAACGAGTCGCCGGGCCCGGCATGCCGGGCGAACAGCAACAGCGGTGCCGCTGCCGCCAGTTGGGGCCCCGGAATGGGCGGGCACACCTGCACCCGCAGGCCGAAGACGCGCTGCGCGCCCCGGTACAGACGATCCAGCAGCCGGGCCAGCACGGCGTAACTGTGCGCCTCCAGCCGCTCGCGCCTCGACCCGCCCGCCACCGTCGTCCCCGGCCACAGGCAGCAGACCCAGAACCACCCGGCGGCCGCCACGCCCGCCAGGTCCACGCACGCGTACAGCAGCAGGAACGCCGAGAAACGGAGCAGCCGCCAGGGGCGCCCGGCCGCCGCCGTGACCGGGGCGGTCACCAGCGCGACGAGCACGGCGACGACGGCGATCGACCCGACCGCGACCACGAGCGGCACGGACACCATGCGGCGGCCGCACGTACGCAGCCGGCCCCGGCCGGCGCCGGACATCCCCCTCACCCCGCCAGGCCGCGGTCGGCCAGGTAGTCCGCCGACGCCCGGTACGCGCGGTCGATGCGCAGGGCCGACAGCGCGAAGTCCCGGTACCGCAGTTGCCCGAGCGTGCCGACCCGTCCCAGCGGGCCTCCC
This sequence comes from Streptacidiphilus monticola, assembly GCF_042658505.1. NCBI lineage: Bacteria > Bacillati > Actinomycetota > Actinomycetes > Kitasatosporales > Streptomycetaceae > Streptacidiphilus > Streptacidiphilus monticola. The sequence continues at coordinate 18,572 of NZ_JBHSQJ010000004.1, forward strand.
GTCGGCAGCAGATGCACCTCGACGCCGGGCGGCAGATCCGCCATGTCCCGCGCGAACCGGTGCCTGCGGGCGATCTCGAAGGCCACCGACGCGACGTCCCACGGCAGCCTCGGCACGGCCAGGGGCTCCTCGATCCGGCCCACCTGGAGCACGAACACCCGACGCGCGCCCAGGGCGACGGCGCGGCCCACGGGGATGCTGTTGGTGAGCCCGCCGTCGAGGAAGTGCTCACCGTCCACCCGCACCGGCGGGAACAACCCGGGCACCGCGCAGGAGGCCAGCACCGCCTCGACCAGCGGCCCCTCGGTGAACCAGTGCTCGGCCGCCCGCTCGATGCTGGCCGCCACACACTGGAACGGAACCGGCAGGTCCTCGATCGACGAGGTCCCGGCAGGCAGGTGCTCCTCCAGCAGGCGGCGCAGCGGTTCCGTGGAGTAGAGATGGGTACGGCTGCGCGCGACCCGGTTGACCCGGCCGATGAGCGAGCCGGAGAACACCTGGACGCGGCCCCAGAGGTCCGCCAGCTTCTCCACCGCCGCCAAGGTCGGCTCCGCGGCCACCACCGCGCCGTTCACGGCGCCCACGGAGGTGCCCACCACCAGGTCCGGCGCCACGCCCGCTTCGAGCAGCGCCCTGAGCATGCCCACCTCGCAGGCGCCCAGCGCCCCTCCCCCGCCCAGGACGAAGGCGCAAGGGCGAGGGGCGTCGGCTCCCCTGCCTTCCCGCACGCGGTTCCCGTGGTCACCGTCCATGCTCCGCGCCTTCCCCGCGCGTGCGCTCCCATCCCGGGCCCCGGGCAGCGACAACCCGATCGGCGCGCGGTGGCCGCTCCTCCTGACGCGCCGTCAAGTGCCGGTGACCGCCCGACCGGGCTCAGCCGGTCTGCTAACCTTCCCAGGACCGTGCAAGAGGCCGAGGAGGTGGTACCCGTGAACGCAGTATCGACATGGGTGCTCCCCTCAGGGGCCACGGTCGGGCGATAGGTCGTCCGGGAGCGCCACTACGGGCAATCCCGAAAGGCACGACCATGCAGTTGCACTTCTCCTCCGAGCACCGGCTCGAGGACGGCGTCCTGGAACGCCCCTTCACCCTCGGCGACATCCCCGGCATGCTGTGGACCCCCACGGCCGCGCCGGCACCGGCTCCGCTGATCCTGCTGGGCCATCCCGGCGGCCTGCCCAGGATGTACCCCCGGGTCGCGGCCCGCGCCCGCCGCTCGGCGGCGGACGGCTTCGCCGCGGCCACCATCGAACTCCCCGGAAGCGGTGACCGGCCCCGGATCCCGGCGGTCGACCAAGCCCGGGCCGACCTGCGGCGGGCGATGGAGGCCGGCGAGCCGGTCAGCGACGACATCATCGACCGGCTGATCCTCCCGCTGGTCGACACGGCGGTCCCGGAGTGGCAGGCCACCCTCGACGCCCTCCTGGACCTGCCGGAACTCGGCGGCCCGGTCGGCTACTCGGGTGGGGTGATCTCCATCGGCACCCGGCTCGCGGTCGTCGAGCCGCGCATCAAGGCCGCGAGCCTGTTCGCCGGCAGCTTCATTCCCCGCGCCACCCTCGAAGAGGCCCGCCGGGTCAGCATCCCGCTGCACGTCCTGCTGCAGTGGGACGACGAGGGGAACGACCGGCAGGCGGCCCTGGACCTGTTCGACGCCTTCGGCTCCAAGGAGAAGGCGCTCCACGCCAACATGGGCGGACACACCGGCGTCCCGCCCTGGGCGGCGAGCGCCGCCGCCGAGTTCTTCATCCGGCACCTGGCGTAGCCCGCCACAAGCCGCGCACCCCGATCGGCGATCGGGGTGCGCGGCTTCGACGGTCCCTCAACAGGCCGACCAGCGCAGCGGATTGAGCCGTCCCTGGCGCCGCGACGGCGGCCTCAGATGCGCCGGCGTCCGTAGGCGGGAGTGGCCAGGGACACCAGCACGGCCGCCACCGCGACCTGGAGGATGTGCCGGATCCAGTCGATTCCCGAAGTGTGGCGCACGCCAAGATAGTTGGAGATGAGGTTGCCCAACAGGGCCCCGGCGATGCCGATCAGGATGGTCAGCCAGACGGGAACGGGGTTGCGGCCCGGCACGACCAGCTTGGCGAGCAGACCGATGACCAGACCTTCGATGATGAGCCAGACGAGCCAGAGCACGGAGACCTCCCGGTAGTGGGCGCGGGTGACGCGCCGCCAGTCCGCCGAACGCGGCGTCCGACCACCGCCTGCCCCCGGCGCGGCGGCTCATGCCGCCCGGCGCCGTACCCGCAGTGCCGCCCTCCGGGGAAGCGCGGGGCTACCGCTTGATCTGCCGCCGCGCCAGCAGTCCGCCGATGGCCGCCCCGACGACAAGGGTGACGAAGAGGACGAGCCACAGCGGCATCGTGACGTCGGCCACCCACAGGCGGACCTTGACGCTCTGGGTGTTCGCGAAGACGAACCACAGCGCGAGCCCGAGCAGCACGACCGCGCCGATCGTGCGCAGGCGCACCTCCCGCCCCCGGACGGTCAGGGTGGACGGTCGCTGCGTCTTGGGTGGCTTGTTGCTCATAGGTCGGAGTATCACCCTTGTCTCCGGGCTCCTGACGCCCCGTCACCGCGTGTCACACGGACGGCGGACACACCCGGACCAGGCTCAGCACGGGTGGGTCCGGGCAGGCAGCGCGGGGGTGGCTCCGGTGGTCACGGCTGGGCCTCCGCGGGATCGTGCGGCACCACGACGACGGGCGCGGGAGCGTGGTGGAGCACCGCGTGGGTCGTCCGACCGAGGTGGAGCAGGGCCGGCGCCCGGTGCCTGCGCCGTCCGAGGACGACGAGCTGGGCCCGTTGCGCCTCCTCCACCAGGACGCGCGCGACGCTCCCGGTGACCAGCCCCGCCGACGCGGCCCGGGGTCGCACGACCGACTGGACGGGGACGCCGGGGTACCGCTCCCGCCACGGTCGGACCAGGTCCAGCAGGCGTTGCCGCGCGTCCAGCTCCTCAGCGGTGGGCTCGGCTCCACCGTCCGGGCCGGGCGTCCACAGCGCCGGGGGCGACCAGGCGTGCACCAGGCGCAGGCCCGCGCCGCGCAACTCGGCTTCGCGGAAGGCGAATTCGAGTACGGCGGAGGCCGTCCGCCCCGGATCGACCCCGACGAGCAGCGGCGCGTCGGTCGGTGCCTCCGCGTCGCGGACGAGGGCCAGCGGCCCCTCCGTCCACGCCGCCATGGACAGGGCCACGGAGCCGACCAGCAGGCCCCGGAAGCCGCCGATTCCGCGCGAGCCCAGCACCAGCAGCTCGGCCTCCCGGCTGGCGTCGGCGAGGGCGGCGATCACGGCGTCGTCCAGGACGACGCCGTCCAGCTCCAACCGCGGGTGCCTCGCCGCGATTTCCTCGCGGACCTGCGCCACCAGCTCGGTCGCCCGGCGGGAGAACAGGTCCTGGGTGACGCCACCCTCGGTGTCCACGGGCCACGCGGCGGCGAAGACCAGGCGCAGCGGAACGTTCCGCCGGAGGGCCTCCTCCGCAGCCCACAGCGCGGCCCGGCGGCTGGACGGCGAGCCGTCCACCCCGGCGATGACAGGTCGGGTCATCACACACCTCACAAGCGGGTCGGGTCCCGACTCCCACGGTGCCCCCTGCCGCGCTCTGCCGCACGGGCCGAGCGGCCCCAGCGGCAGGGCCGAGCGTCCCTCTCCGCTCCGACCCCGGCCGGTCGTGGACGTACCGGCCGCCGGTATCGGCCGCCCGGTGCGGACGAGCGGCAGGGCTTCCGGTGGTCCCGGCCTCCCGGGCGTCCCACACGGATCGCGGGACCGGCACCGCCGCGGGGCGCGAACGCGCTTTCCCCCGAAAGGGCTCTGCGGCCCGCCGAGTGGGGCCGTTGGGCCCTCGCCGGGTGCTGCGGCCGGACGGAGTATGGCTGCGCGGGGGACCGCACGACTGCCGAGGAGGCCGTCATGAGCGAGGCACTCACCTCTCCGACCGCGCCGGACCGCGGCGTTCCCCAGCCGGACGCCCAGACCATCGAGCGCCTGGTGTCGGCGGCCGTCGCGGCGCCGTCGATGCACAACTCCCAGCCCTGGCGCTTCCGTTACCTGCCGGCGTCGCGCACCGTCGAGATCCGCGCCGCGCTGGAACGGAGCCTGCCCGCCGAGGACCCGACCGGCCGGGGCCTGCACCTCTCCGTCGGAGCCGCGCTGTTCAACCTGCGGGTCGCCGTCCGGGTGCTGGGCTGGGAGCCGGTGGTGCGCTTGCTGCCCCACCCCGCCGAGCCCCGACTGCTCGCGTCGGTGCGGCTGGGCGGCCCGGTCCGCCCGGCCACCGGTCCTGCTGACACCGCGACGTTCGAAGCGATCTGGCTCCGCCACAGCAGTCGGCTGCCGTTCACCGACGAGCCCGTGCCGGCCCGGCTGCGCGTCGACGCCGTGGCCGCGGCCCACGCCGAGGGCGTCGGACTGCTGCTCCCGGACCCGGACGAGTGCCGGCGCCTGCTGGGACTCACCGCCGAGGCCGAGACGCGCAACCTCTCCGACGCGGAACGGGCGCGGGAGAGCCGTTCGTGGGTCCGGGAGCGCGACGACACGCCCTTCGGCGTTCCGCCGGAGGCGTTGGGCAACGTGGACCATGAGGCGCGCGTTCCGCTGCGCGACTTCGTCGGCATGCGTGCGGCGGGCCGCCCGGCCCCGGTCGCGTTCGAGGCCCACCCGCAGCTGGCCGTCCTGGTCAGCCCCGGTGACCGGCCCGCGGACTGGCTGCGCGCCGGACAGGCGATGGAGCGCGTGCTGCTGCTGGCGACGGCGGCCGGGGTGCGCTCGTCCCTGCTGCACCAGGCCGTCGAGTGGCCGGACCTGCGCTGGATGCTCCGCGACCCGGGCACCGGCCCCGGCTACGTGCAGATGCTGATCCGCCTCGGCTACGGCCCCGAGGGCGCGGCGTCCCCGCGGGCTGACGCCTCGGCGGTGCTGGAGAGGTGACCCGGCGTCAGCCTCCGGCCGCCCTGCGGGTCAGCGGTGGTCACCCGACTGGTGCAGCCTCGTGGCCAGGACCGCTGCCTGCACCCGGCGTTCCACGCCGAGCTTGGCCAGCAGCCGGGAGATGTGGTTCTTGACCGTCTTCTCCGCCAGGTACAGCTCCTGGCCGATCTGGCGGTTGGTCCTGCCCTCGCCGATCAGCGCCAGGATGTCCCGTTCCCGCGGCGTCAGCGCCTCCAGCGCCGCGTCCTCCGGGGCCTGCGCGTGGCGCTCGTCCTGGTGCCGCAGGCTGGCCATCAGCCGGGCGGTGGTGGCCGGGTCCAGCATCGACTGCCCGTCGGCCACGGTGCGGACGGCGGCGACGAGGTCGGTGCCGCGGATCTGCTTGAGCACGTACCCGGCGGCGCCGGCCAGGATCGCGTCCAACAGCGCCTCCTCGTCGTCGAAGGAGGTGAGCATCAGGCAGGCGAGCTGCGGGAGTTGGTCCCGCAGCTCCCGGCACACGGTGACGCCGTCCCCGTCCGGCAGGCGCACGTCCAGCACGGCGACGTCGGGGCGCAGGGCCGGGACGCGGACCAGGGCCTGAGCGGCCGTGCCCGCCTCCCCGACGACCTCGATGCCCTCCTCGGCCTCCAGCAGGTCGCGCACACCCCGGCGGACCACCTCGTGGTCGTCGAGCAGGAACACCCGTACCGGGCGCGGAGCGGCTGCGGGGGTGGCGGTCCCGGCACCGGGCTCATCAGTCATGGCCTCAGCATGACCGTGCGTCGTTCCCCCGGAAAGGGCCGAAGGTCCCTGTCCACGGCAGCCGCGCCGCAGGCTGGGCGGACCCGAGCGCGCCCACCGGCTCGGTCAAGGGGACGCGATCGCGCCGGACGCGGCGGAAGTCGCGCCGGACGCGGCGGAAGGCCACCGGTCCCCCCGTCGCGGCCGGGGGACGACCTGAGTGGTCGTCAGCCCCTCCCCTCGGTGAGCGGGACCACGGCGACGGGGCAGGGAGCGCGGTGCAGAACCGCGTGCGCGACGCGGCCGGGACCGCCGTGGCGTCGGCGGACGCCGAGGACCAGCAGGTCCGCCTCCGCGCCGGCCTGGACCAGTGCCTCGGCGGCCGGGCCCGGGACGGCCTGCCCGCGTACCTTGACGTCCGGCGCCACGTGCTCCAGGTCCACCCCGCACTCCACCGCGGCCAGCAGGACCTGGGCGCGCTGCTGCGCCGCTGCGGGGTCGGCGACCACGGACAGCCCGACGACCTGCGGATCCGGGTCCCACGCATGGACCAGCTCCAGCTCCGCGCCCCGGAGAGCGGCCTCGGTGGCAGCGAACTCCGCTGCGGCGCCCGGTGGTTGATGTGCACCCAGGCCGAGGACGACCCGGCCCCGCGCACTGCCCGACGAACCCTCGGGGACGATCACGACGGGGACCGGCGCCCGCCCGGCCACACGCCGGCACACCGAGCCGAGCATCAGCCCCTTCAACGCTCCGAGCCCGCGGGTCCCCAGCACCAGCAGCCCGGACTCCCGCCCGGCCTCCAGCAGGGCGGGGACGGTCTCCTCCGGGAGGATCCCGGTGGCCACCGTCAGCCCTGGATGCGCCGCGCCGATGCGCCGGGCCTGTTCGTCGAGCAACCGCCGGGCGGCTTCGTGGGCTCTGAGGAAGGGGTCGTCCACGTCGTGGTCGGCAGCGGCTTCGTACCGCTCCCACGACGACGCGTGCACCAGGCGCAGTGTCGCCCCGCGCAGCTCCGCCTCCCGTGCCGCCCAGTCAGCTGCCTGCTCGGCGGCACGCGAGCCGTCCACCGCCGCCGCAACCTCCGTCATCACGCGCCTCCCACAAGACCTGTCCACGGGATTGCCACCGGCTCAGTCCACCGCGTCCACCGCCTCGCCACCAGGGCCGACCGGCCCTGCACGGACCGACCGAACGGGCCACCCCTCAGGGAGTTCTGGCACGGGTCGGGGCATACTCCTGCGTAGGAGAAGAGAGCCTGTCGACGCGGAAGGGCGTGCATGGGCGGCGGCGCGAGCACCTCTGGCCCGGGCGGTGAACGCACCGGCGGGGTCCCGCAGTTGCGCCTCGACGCCCTGCTCGACGAGCTGCACGCACAGGTGCAGCGGGTGCGCGACACCCGCGACCGGGTGCAGACCCTGCTGGAGGCCGTGCTGGCCATCGGTTCCGAGCTGGACCTGGAGACCGTGCTGCGGCGGATCGTGCAGTCCGCGGTCGACCTGGTCGACGCACGGTACGGGGCACTCGGCGTCCTCGGCGAGGAAGGCACCATCCGCCAGTTCATCACCGTGGGCATGGACGAGGAGACCATCGCCCGCATCGGCCACTACCCGCGCGGCGAGGGCATCCTGGGCCTGCTGATCCGCGAACCCCGACCGCTGCGGCTGACGGACCTGAAGGAGCATCCCGCCTCCTCGGGGTTCCCACCCGGCCATCCCCCGATGCGCACCTTCCTCGGCGCCCCGGTCCGCATCCGGGACCAGGTGTTCGGCAACCTCTACCTCACCGACAAACACGGCGGCGCCGACTTCGACGCGGACGACGAGACGGTCCTGCGCACCCTCGCCGCGGCCGCCGGCGTCGCGATCGACAACGCCCGCCTGTACGAGGACGCGCGGCGCCGCCAGCAGTGGCTGGCCGCGAGCGTGGACCTCACCCGCTCCCTGCTCTCCGGCACCGACACCCCGCAGGTGCTGCACGCCCTGGTCGAGACCGTGCGCTCGATGACCGGCGCCGACCTGGCCACCCTCGCGGTCCCGGTGCCCGGCACGGAGGACCTGGTCGTCGAGGCCGCCGCCGGACCGCACGCCGCCGCCGTCCAGGGCCTGGCCCTGAGCGACGGCACGCCGGCGGTCAAGGTCTTCCGCAGCGGGGAGCCGGTCACCAGCGACCGCCTCTCCACCGACCCCCGCGCCGGGGGCGGCAGCGCCTCCGTGGTCGAGCTGGGCCCGGGCTTCTTCGTCCCCCTGGGCACCGGCGGCACCGTCCGCGGCGTCCTCCACGTGGCACGCCACCCCGAGGGACAGCCGTTCACCGATACCGATCTGGAGATGATCACCGGCTTCGCCGGGCAGGCCGCCCTCGCCCTGCAGCTCGCCGAACACCGGCGCGAGTCCGAGCAGTTGCTCGTGATGGACGACCGTGACCGGATCGCCCGCGACCTCCACGACCTCGCCATCCAGCGACTGTTCGCCTCCGGCCTGAGCCTGCAGGCCGTGCTCGGCCGCATCGCCGACCGCCCCGAGACCGCCCAGCGCGTCGAGCGCGTCGTGGACGACCTCGACGAGACCATCAAGACCATCCGCGCCACCATCTACTCCCTGCACCAGCGCGACCGTGCGCCCGGAGCGACCACACTGCGGGCCCGGCTCCTGGCCGAGACCGACCAGGCCGCCGAGGGCCTCGGCTGCACCCCGGCCCTGCGGATGACCGGGCTGCTCGACACCCTCGTCCCGGACGACCTGGCCGACGACCTGCTGGCGGTACTGCGCGAAGCGCTGTCCAACGCCGCCCGCCACGCCCATGCCACGGCCGTCGACGTCACCGTGGACGTCAGCGCCGACACGGTCCGCCTCAGCGTCACCGACAATGGCCGGGGGATCGACCCCGGCAGCACCCGGCGCAGCGGGCTGGACAACCTGCGGGCCCGCGCGGAGCAGCGCGGCGGCACGTTCGCGACCCACCCGCACGACCCGAGCGGCACCCGCCTGGAATGGACCGCTCCCCTCCCCGTCCCGGCATAGCGCCTGCCGGCAACGCCCCGAACACGCGGCCCTGGAGCGCTCCGGGGTGCCGGCGACGCCGGGATCGAGGACCCCCGCCGACGGGGGCTGCCGCCGCGGACCGAGCTCCGACGCGGGGCGGGAGGGGCTGGAGGTCGGACCCGCTCGGACGAGGCAGGCGCACTGGCCTGCGCGCGTTCCTGAGGCCCCGTCAGTTCTCGGCACGCACGCAGAACTCGGCGCCGTCACCCGACTCGGCAGCCGGTGACCGATCCGCGCTGAAACGGACCATGTGCTCCGTCTCGCAGCCCATCCACGGCCGCAACTCCCGCTGGTAGCGGCGCAGTTCCTCCGGGTCCGACACCAGGGTCGGCACTCCGGCGACCACGACGCTCCATCCCGACCGCGCCGCCGGATCCAGCGCGTCCGCCTCGAACGCCACCACCGCCCCGTCCTGCCCCGGGCCGAGCAGTGCCGCGCCGCGACGGGTGCGGATCACCACGCATCCGTCGGCGAGCAGGTGGTTCACCGGACCGATCGCGGGCAGCGCCTGATGGCTGAGGACCACCCGGCCGTACGAGACGCTGCCGAGCAACCGTCATGCCTCCTCCCGGGACAGCTCCCCCGCCCGCGTGACCGCGTCGGCAGCCGCGCCCGGAGGCGCGGTGCCTGCTGCGGGGTCGGAACCGCGCGCGGTCGAGGGTGTCGTGACGCGCATGAGTCCCATGAAGGCGCAGACGCTCGGTGGTCGCCCAGGGCCGATGGTCCCTGTCCCATGAACGCCGCCCGCCTGTGGCAAAGCGAGCCGGCCACGGCTTTCGTCCCTCAGGGCGTATCCGCCCCCGGTCCTGGCCGACCGGGCCGACCGGCCCCCGTCCGGCGCGGCACGGGGGGCCGCACGTCCTGAGTGGGTGGGCCCTTGGGCCCCGATCGGGCCGCCGCCCTGCCGACGGCGCGCGAGAGGCCGCCGCGCCTGCTACACCGGTAGCGGCCCCGGCTCCGGCCGTCGCCTGCCGCCACCACCGCCAGACCAGCGCGACCGACCCTCCCCGCGGCTTCCGTACGCGACTCGCACCCCGCCCGCCACGACATGCCGGCTGACCCATTCGGGGCATGCGGGTGCCTGGGGGCACGGGGCCGGGAAGGCTCCTCGCGTGCGTCGGACCGCGTCCCGCATCCGAACCGGAAAGAGGCCCCTCATGCTCCCCGAGCAGACCCCCGCTTCTCCTGCCACCGCCCTGGACGAGGACGAACTCGCCGCGCTGGACGCCCACTGGCGGGCGGCCAACTACCTGGCCGCGGGCCAGATCTACCTGCTGGCCAACCCGCTGCTGCGCGAGCCGCTGCGCCCCGAGCACATCAAGCCGCGCCTGCTCGGCCACTGGGGCACCTCCCCCGGCCTGAACCTCGTCCACACCCACCTCAACCGCGTGATCAAGGCCCGGGAGCTGGACGCCGTCTGCGTCTGGGGGCCGGGCCACGGCGGCCCGGCCGTCCTGGCCGGGTCCTGGCTGGACGGCAGCTACACGCAGACCTATCCCGACGTCACCCGCGACGAGGCCGGCATGGCCCGGCTGTTCCGGCAGTTCTCCTTCCCCGGCGGCGTCCCCAGCCATGTCGCGCCGGAGACCCCCGGCTCCATCCACGAGGGCGGCGAACTCGGCTACTCCCTCTCCCACGCCTACGGCGCCGCGCTGGACAACCCCGGCCTGGTGGCCGCCTGCGTGATCGGCGACGGCGAGGCCGAGACCGGCCCCCTCGCCGCCTCCTGGCACAGCAACAAGTTCCTCGATCCGGTCCACGACGGCGCCGTGCTGCCGATCCTGCACCTGAACGGCTACAAGATCGCCAACCCCACCGTGCTCGCCCGCATCCCCGAGGACGAGCTGGACCAACTCCTGCGCGGCTACGGACACGACCCCCTCCACGTCACCGGGAGCGACCCGGCCCAGGTCCACCGCGCCATGGCCGCGGCCATGGACCAGGCGCTCGACCGCATCGCCGCGATCCAGCACGCCGCCCGGACCGGGTCCACGACCGAACGCCCGCGCTGGCCGATGATCGTGCTGCGCACCCCCAAGGGCTGGACCGGCCCGCACGAGGTCGACGGCGTCCCGGTGGAGGGCACCTGGCGCGCCCACCAGGTGCCCTTGGACCAGGTGCGCACCAACCCCGGGCACCTCGCCGCGCTGGAGGCCTGGCTGCGCTCGTACCGGCCCGAGGAGCTCTTCGACGACGACGGCCGACCCGAGCCGCAGGTCCTGGCCTGCGTCCCGCGGGGCACACGCCGGCTGGGCGCCAACCCGCACGCCAACGGCGGCCTACTGGCCCGTCAACTGCCGCTGCCCGCACCGGAGAAGTACGCGGTCGAGGTGGACAAGCACGGCGCCACCCTGCACGAGCCCACCCGCGTCCTCGGCGGCATGCTGGAACAGGTCATGGCCGACACCGCCGAACGCCGCGACTTCCGCCTGGTCGGCCCGGACGAGACCGCGTCCAACCGCCTCCAGGCCGTCTACGGCGCCACCGGCAAGGCCTGGCAGGCCCAGACGCTCCCCGTCGACGAGAACCTCGCCCGCGACGGGAGGGTCATGGAGATCCTCTCCGAGCACACCTGCCAAGGCTGGCTCGAAGGCTACCTGCTGACGGGCCGTCACGGCCTGTTCTCCTGCTACGAGGCGTTCGTCCACATCGTCGACTCCATGGTCAACCAGCACATCAAGTGGCTGCGCACCACCCGCCGGCTGTCCTGGCGGGCCCCGATCCCCTCGCTCAACTACCTGCTCACCTCGCACGTGTGGCGCCAGGACCACAACGGCTTCTCCCACCAGGACCCCGGCTTCGTCGACCACGTCCTGAACAAGAGCCCCGAGGCCGTGCGCGTCTACTTCCCGCCCGACACCAACACCCTGCTCGCCACCGCCGAGCACGTCCTGCGCACCCGCGACTACGTCAACGTCGTGGTCGCCGGCAAGCAGCCCTGCTTCGACTGGCTCCCGCTGGACGAGGCCCGGGTCCACTGCGCCCGCGGGGCCGGCATCTGGGACTGGGCCGGCACCGAGGACGGCGAGCGCGACCCCGACGTGGTCCTGGCCTGCGCCGGGGACGTACCGACCATGGAGGTCCTGGCCGCCGCCCAACTGCTGCGCCGGCACCTGCCCCACCTGGCCGTCCGGGTGGTCAACGTAGTCGACATCGCCCGCCTGATGCCCGCCGAGGAGCATCCGCACGGCATGCCCGACCGCGAGTACGACGCCCTGTTCACCCAGGACAGGCCGGTCATCTTCGCCTACCACGGCTACCCCTGGCTCATCCACCGCCTCACCTACCGCCGGACCGGCCACGCCCACACCCACGTCCGCGGCTACAAGGAGATCGGCACCACGACCACGCCGTTCGACATGGTCCTGCGCAACGACCTGGACCGGTATCGCCTGGTGATGGACGTCATCGACCGCGTCCCCGGCCTCGCCGTGCGCGCCGCCCACGTCCGCCAGCAGATGGCCGACATCCGCACCCGCCACGACAGTTGGGTCCGCGAGCACGGCACCGACCTCCCCGAGGTCGCCGACTGGACCTGGACCGGCTGACGCGGCGCCCGGCAGCACGCCCGGCCCGGCCGGGGCGCGGTCGTCCGGCCTGATCGGACCTCGACGTCAGCCGGCCGCTCCGGTGATCACCAGGACGTCGCGGACCGGACGCCGCGGTGTGGGCGGCCCCGGGGGGCCGTAGCCGAGGCGGAGGACCATCTGCACATGCCCGGGCGGCGCCTGCGGGTCGCGGACCAGCCAGCGCAGCTCCGGGGCCTCCAGGGCGTGCGAGGTCAGCGCGGTCGCCAGGCCCCGCAGGGTGGCGAGCAGCAGGACGCGTTCGAGAGCCTGTCCGGCGCGGACCCAGTCGGGGATCCGGTCCCGCCGGGTGGTCAGCAGCGCCAGTTGCGGATCCGCTTCGAAGTCGGCCGTCGCCCGCCCGGGCACCCGGCGTCGGCCCGCGAAGTCGCGCACCGGCGCGCGGCCGCGCCGCTTGCGCGGACCGAAGGCGTGCTCCGGAACGCCCTCGTCCTCCGCGTGCGCGCCCGGGTAGGTCCAGCGCACCAGGTCCGGGTCGGGCGCGAGGACGTCGTGGGCCTCGGCGTCCTGCACCAGATCGGCGATCGACTCGACGTACCAGCGCTCGGGAAAGGACATCCCCGCTCCCTCCGCTTCCGCGGCCCGGCACAGTTCCTCACGGACGGACTCCGGAACCGGCCTGGGCTCGAACGGGTCGCGGCTGGTGTGCCGACGGGACAGCGCCGGGTACAGGCCGACCAGGTCCTGCGGCGGCTGCCGTTCCTCCAGACGGACCCGGGCCAGCAGCCGCTGGTCCTCCGGCCTGGGCAGGATCGACGTTCCCGGGTACCAGCCCCGGTGCGCGGCGGCCACGCGCAGGTTGAACAGCGCCGCGCCGCAGCCGAGGTGCAGCGCCCGGTGGAAGCGGTCGGCGTGGGCCATGGAGCGCTCCAGGTCCGGCCGCAACTCGAAGACGCGGTCGGCCCGGTCGTACCGGAAGCGCCACGGCTGCGCGTTGTGCATGGAAGGCGCGGAGGACGCGTCCCGGACGATCTCCTCGATCGTCCGGTCGGCGGGCGAGGTGGCCATGACGGGCTTCCCTCCACCTGGACGGGCATTCTGGCCTCCAGCGTCTACCCCGCGACGCGGCCCGCAGCAGGGGCGATCGACCAGTCGGCAAGGACCTTCGGCCCGCCGCCCGAACGGTGCCGGCCCGGCCGCTGCGGTGCGGGGGAGCCGCATCCCCCGTCGGGCTTCACGCGGGGGTCGCCAGCTCGTCGTGGCGCAGGCCGCGCAGGCGGGCCAGGCGGGGGGCGGTCGCGCTGCCGGGTGGGGGCGTGAAGACGAGCAGCTGCTGATCCTCCGTCGGGGTGAGCAACTGCTCGCAGTCCAGTTCCAGAGGCCCCAGGTCCGCATGCACCACCCGGAACCGGGTTCGCCGCCGCACCGCGACCTCGTGCCGGTCCCACAGCCCGGCGAACTCGGCCGAGGCCTCACGCAACCCCGCCACCAGCCGGGTTGACGCCTCGTCACGTCCGCGCCGGGCCACCGCGGCCCGCAGGTCGGCCACGTGCACGCGGCTCGCCACCTCGCGCTCCTCCTCCGGGTAGGGCTCGCGCACCGACGGGTCGGTGAACCAGCGCCAGACCACGTTCCGTCCGGGGCCGGTGACCGTGCAGGCGCAGCCGAACAGCGCCTCCGCCATCAGGTTCTGCGCCAGCAGGTTGCCGAGGTCGTCGATCACCTGGGCGGGCGTGTGCTCCAACTGCTCCAGCAGGAACACCAGTCCGGGCCGCAGCCGCTCACCGGCCGTCCGCCCCAGCGGCGGCCGGTGGCCGGCCAGCAGGTAGAGGTGGTCGCGCTCGTCCTCGGTCAGCCGCAGCGCCCGGGCCAGCGCCGCCAGCATCTGGGTCGACGGCTGCGGACTGCGCGCCTGCTCCAGCCGCATGTAGTAGTCCGCCGACATCCCCGCCAGCTGCACCACCTCCTCGCGGCGCAGCCCGGGCGTCCGCCGGCGCGGGCCGGAGACCAGACCGACGTCCTCCGGCCGCAGCCGCTCCCGGCTCCGGCGCAGGAAGTCGGCCAGTTCCGCCCGGTCCATCGCCGTACCCATCAGCATCCCCTCCGGTCCCAGGCATCCGCGCAGCCTAGGGTTCCCGATCCTAGGGAAACGGCTCCGCTCCTCAACGCCGCGGCCCGCTGCCAACGTTGCTCCTGCCAGCCAGTTCTGAACATTCGACAGGAGCCGGACATGCCCACCATCACCGTCGCCGACGCCCGCATCCCCTACACCGTCACCGGCGAGCCCGGCCGCCGCCCGCTCGTTCTGGTCCACGGGACCGGCCCGGGCGCGGCCATCACCTGGGGCCACCTCACCCCGGCCTGGGCCGCGACGCACCTGGTCGTCGCCCCCGATCTCTCCGGCAGCGCCGCTGCCGAGGACGACGGCGGGGAGCTGACGGTGGACCGGCTCGCCGCCCAGGTCATCGCGGTGATCGAGGACCTCGGCGCCGACCGGCCCGCGGACGTGATCGGCTTCTCGCTCGGTTCCCCGGTGGCCGCCGCCGTCGCCGCCACCCGGCCCGACCTGGTGCACCGGCTGGTGCTGATCGCGGGCTGGGCGGACTCCGCCGCCGACCCCTACCTGCAGACGCTCTTCCGCACCTGGATCGACGCGGCTCCGCTGCCCACGGTCTTCGGCCGGATCAGCGCGCTCACCGGCTTCAGCACCGGGTTCCTCGCGGCAGCCGAGCCCGGGCTGATCGAGGATCTGGCCGCCGGCATGCCCCCCACGCCAGGACTGCTGCGCCAGCTGGACCTTGACCTGCGGGTCGACGTCACCGCGCTGCTGCCGCGGATCACCGCGCCGACCCTGGTCCTGGGCGCGGCCAGGGACCAGACGATCCCCGTCCGCCACGCCCGGGCCCTGCACGCCGCCATCCCGGGCAGCAGCTACGCCGAGCTGGACTCCGGCCACGTGGTCCTGTTCGAGCAGGCCGAGCAACTGCTCAAGCTGACAGGCGAGTTCCTGGCCGAAGGCTGAGCCTCGAACCCACCGGGCTAGGACTTCTCCTGCGCCTCCGTCGCCACGCCCAGTTCGGTCGCCGCGCGTACGGCGAACCAGACCTCGGTGAAGGCGGCGGTCGTCGTCAGGTCGCGGCCGGTCACCTCGCCGAAGCGGCGCAGGCGGTAGGCCAGCGTGTTGGGGTGGATGTGCAGGGCCGCCGCGGCCTCCTCGGTCCGGCGGTCACGCTCCATCCACGTGCGCACGGAGAGCAGCAGTTGCGAGCCGTGCGCCGCGTCGTAGCGCAGCGCCCCGCCGAGGACCTGTTCGACCAGGGCGGCCAGGAGCTGGCGGTCCTCAGGCAGCCAGCGGCCGGTGGCGTCCTCCCCGTAGTGGACCAGCGGCCGGCCCGCCTCCTCCGCGCGGCCGGCCGCCCAGCCGGCCTCCCGGTGGGCGACTCTCAGTGGCGTGCCCACGTGGAAGGGTCGACTCAACCCGCAGACCGCGCCGTGCAGTTCGGCCAGCGCCGGCTCGAGTCCCGGCTCGGCCAGCACCAGCCGGTCCTCGCCCCGACGCAGCGTCAGATGGGGCCGGTCGTACAGCGCCGCCGCCAGGGCCTCGTCCTGGGTGCGCCGGACCACGGCGAGGACGACAGGGCGGGCCGAGTCCAGGCCGTGTCGGGCCAGCCGGCGCTGGGCCCCGGCCGCGTCGAGGGCGTCCTGCAGCAACTCGGCCAGGGTCTCCGCGCCTTCGCGGCGCAGCACCTCGCGCTCCTGACGCACCATCGCGAGGCACAGCGCGGCCACGGTGGCGAGGTGCTGGACGACGGCCAGCCCGGCGGGGCGCGCCCCGGCCCGCTCCAGGGCGACCAGGTAGCCCGCTGGTCCGCCCGGTCCGAGGACGGGCAGCACGAACCCGCCGGCCACGGTCGGCGGGGCGTCCGCTGTGTCCGGCAGCACCGAGAGGTCCGCGGGCACGTCCACGCCGGGCAGCAGCGGGCGGCCCTGGGTGGTGCACAGCGCCAGGCGGTAGCCGCTGAGCCGCTCCAGGCGGTTGAACAGCGCCCCGGCGTCCAGGTTCTCCTCGGCCATCCACCGCAGCGCGCCGAAGACCTGCAGTTGCGCGCCGAGCCGGGCGGCGGGGTTCTCGCTGACGGCCGCGGCGACCTCCTGCGCGATGGTGACGAACGGCACCGCGAGCGGCACCTCCAGCACCGGGAAGCCGCGCGCCTCCGCGGCGGCCAGGAACTCGCGGCGCAGCGGCGGCGTCCGCAGCTGGGTGCTGAGCACCAGCGCGGCGACACCGGCGTCGTCGAGCCGCTCCAGGTACCGCCGCTGGGCCGCGCCCCCGCGGGGCACGGCGATGCCCACGGTCATGATCACCTCGGAGCCCTGGAGCCACGGCGTCGGATCCTCCAGCTCGCTCACATGCGCCCACGACACCGCGCGCCCCAGCCCGCCGCCGCCCGCGAGCAGCCGCAGCTGCAGGGCCGGGAAGGACAGCAGGTCGCCCACGGTGACGGCGGGGCGCGTCTTCGCGGCGTCGGCTTTGGCGGTGGACACAAAGCCACTCTAGTTCTTCGTGGCAGCAACAATTGCCCCCTGCGCCGGGCGCTTCGCACACTGAAGCACCCCCGCAACCTGGAAGGTGCCGCACGATGACGACCGCCCCCCGTGGACCGGTGGACTCCTCCCGCGTTCCGCGCTACGCCGGACCGGCCACGTTCGCCCGGCTGCCGCGCCTGGACGAGGTGGCCCACGCCGACGTCGCCGTCGTCGGCGTCCCCTTCGACACCGGCGTCTCCTACCGGCCCGGCGCCCGCTTCGCCCCGGCAGCGGTCCGCGAGGCATCCCGGCTGCTGCGCCCCTACCAC
Source organism: Streptacidiphilus monticola (assembly GCF_042658505.1). Taxonomy (NCBI): domain Bacteria; kingdom Bacillati; phylum Actinomycetota; class Actinomycetes; order Kitasatosporales; family Streptomycetaceae; genus Streptacidiphilus; species Streptacidiphilus monticola. The sequence continues at coordinate 35,663 of NZ_JBHSQJ010000004.1, forward strand.
CCGGCGCTGGACGTGCACCCCTTCGGCGTCCAGCAGGTCGCGGACGCGGGCGACATCGCGGTCAACCCCTTCGACATCGGCGAGGCGATCGAGACCGTCGAGCACGAGGCGGGCCAACTCCAGGCCGCCGGAACCAAGTTGCTCACCATCGGTGGTGACCACACCATCGCCCTGCCGCTGCTGCGCGCCGCCGCCAAGCAGCACGGGCCGGTCGCGGTGCTCCACTTCGACGCCCATCTGGACACCTGGGACACCTACTTCGGCGCCGAGTACACCCACGGCACCCCGTTCCGGCGCGCCGTCGAGGAGGGCCTCGTCGACACCGAGGCGCTCAGCCACGTCGGCACCCGCGGCCCGCTCTACGGCAAGCGGGACCTCGAAGAGGACCGCCGCCTCGGTTTCGGCATCGTCACCTCCTCGGACGTGCTGCGCCGCGGCATCGACGAGACGGTGGACGCGCTGCGGCAGCGGATCGGCGACCGGCCGTTGTACGTGTCCGTCGACATCGACGTGCTCGACCCCGCGCACGCCCCCGGCACCGGCACCCCGGAGGCCGGCGGCATGACCTCCCGCGAACTCCTGGAGATCCTGCGGGGCCTGGCCGGCCTCAACCTGGTCGGCGCCGACGTGGTCGAGGTGGCCCCCGCCTACGACCACGCCGACATCACCTCGATCGCGGCCTCCCACGTCGCCTACGACCTGATCAGCCTGTTCACCCTGGACACCCCCCGCGCCCGCCAGGAGCAGAGATGAGCACCAGCCCGCAGCAGGAGCAGCACGACGCCCCCGCCCTGACCGAGATCGAGCAGTACGGCGTCGAGCGCATCCCCGACGCCGACCGCACCGCCCGGCCCCTGGATCTGTTCCGGGTCGCGTTCGGCGGCGCGAACACCTTCGCCACCTGCGTGCTCGGGGCCTTCCCGATCCTGTTCGGCCTCTCCTTCTGGCAGGGCCTGGCCGCCACCGGTCTCGGGCTCGTCGCCGGGGCGCTGATCCTCGCGCCGCTCGCGCTGTTCGGCCCGCTCAACGGAACCAACAACTCGGTGTCCTCCTCGGCGCACCTGGGCGTGCACGGCCGCGTCGTCGGCTCCTTCCTGTCCCTGCTGACGGCGGTGGCCTTCTTCTCCATCTCGGTGTGGTCCTCGGGCGACGCCCTGGTCGGCGGAGCGCACCGGATGTTCCACCTCCCGACGAACGAGGGCGTCTACGCCCTGGCCTACGGTCTGTTCGCGGTGCTGGTGCTCGCGGTGTGCGTCTACGGCTTCCGGTTCATGCTCTTCGTGAACAAGATCGCCGTCGCGGCCGCGTCCCTGCTGTTCGTCCTCGGCTTCTTCGCCTTCGCGGGCGACTTTGACCCCGGCTACCAGGGCAGCTTCCACTCACTGAGCACCCCGGGCTTCTGGCCGGCCTTCATCGGCTCCGCCCTGATCGTGCTCTCCAACCCGGTGTCCTTCGGCGCCTTCCTGGGCGACTGGGCCCGGTACATCCCCGCCGACACCCCGCGCCGCCGGGTGATGGGCGCGGCCTTCCTCTCGCAGATCGCGACGGTCCTGCCGTTCTTCTTCGGCCTGGCCACAGCCTCGATCATCGCCGCGAAGGCGGGCCACTTCCTGGACCCCAACGCCCCGGACTACGTCGGCGGCCTGCTCGCCGTCTCGCCGTCCTGGTACTTCCTGCCCGTCTGCCTGCTCGCCCTGATCGGCGGCATGTCCACCGGCACCACCTCGCTGTACGGCACGGGCCTGGACTTCGCCAGCGTCTTCCCGAGGTTCAGCCGGGTGCAGGCCACGGTCTTCATCGGCGTCCTGTCGATCGGCTTCATCTTCCTCGGCCGCTTCGCCGCCAACCTGTCCCAGTCCATCTCGACCTTCGCGACGCTGATCATCGTGTGCACCGCGCCGTGGATGGTCATCATGACCCTCGGCTACCTGACCCGCCGCGGCTGGTACGACCCGGACTCGCTGCAGGTCTTCAACCGCCGCCAGCGGGGCGGGCGTTACTGGTTCAGCCACGGCTGGAACTGGCGCGGCATGGGCGCCTGGCTGGTCTCCGCGCTCGTCGCGGTCCAGTTCGTCAACCTGCCCGGGCAGTTCGTCGGCGTGCTGGGCGACCTCGCCGGCGGCGTGGACCTCTCCCTGCCGGTCGGCCTGGTGCTCGCGGCCGTCGCCTACCTCGTGCTGCTGCGGCTGTTCCCCGAGCCCCGGGCCGTCTTCGGTCCCGAGGGCCCGCGCCTGGTCCCGGCCGCCGACACCCCGGTCCCGCCGATCACCGCCGCAGACGGCAGCCCCGTCCTCGATCCCGAGCCGGCGCAGGTGTGACGGCCGTGCGCCTGGTCGACCTGTCCGTGCCCCTGGACAGCGGCATGCCGGTCTACCCCGGCGACCCGCAGGTCCGCATCCGGCCCGCGCTGACGGCGGCCCGGGACGGCGTCAACGTCCTGCATCTGGAGCTGGGTTCGCAGTCCGGCACGCATGTCGACGCCCCCTGCCACATCGACGACGCCCTGCCCGCGCTCGACGCGCTGCCGCTGGACCGGTTCGACGGCCCCGCCCATCTCGTGGACGCGCGCGGACTCGCCCCGCATTCCCCGATCGGCGCAGGACACGTCGCCCGGGTGCCCGAGGGCAGGATCGTCCTGGTCGTCACCGGCTGGTCGGCCCACTGGGGCAGCGACGCCTACCACGGCCACCCCTACCTGACCGAGGAGGCGGCAGCCCTCCTCGTCGCCCGCGGCGTGCCCACGGTCGGGATCGACGCCCTGAGCGTCGACCCGACCCCCGCCGAGGGCCTCGCCGCGCACCGGATCCTGTCCGGCGCCGGCACCGTCATCGCCGAGAACCTGACCAACCTCACCGAGGTCCTGGAGGCCCAGCGCGCGGGCCTTGACGTCCAGGTGAGCCTCTTCCCCCTGCACCTGCCCGGCGCCGACGGAGCCCCCGTCCGCGCCGTCGCCCGGATCACGGAGCCGCAGCCATGACCGACCACGACGCCGCCCTCGCGGCGGCCGACGAGCTGATCGCCGCCTTCGCCGAGGGCCGCACCGACGACTACTTCGCGGCCTTCGCGCCCGAGGCCACCTTCGTCTTCCACGGCACCGGACGCCGCCTCGAGTCCACGCAGGAGTACCGCGACCTGTGGCAGGGCTGGGTCGCGGACGACGGCTTCCGGGTCCTCGCCTGCGACTCCCGCGACCGCCGACTCCAACTCCTCGGCGGCGCGGCCGTGTTCACCCACTCGGTGACCACGCGTATCGCCACCGCGGGCGGCGAGGAGACCCTGCGCGAGCGGGAGACCATCGTGTTCCACCGCGGCGGCGACGGCAGTTGGCTCGCCGTCCACGAGCACCTCTCCCCCGACCCCGCCCCCGTCACTCCCTGAGCGGCGCTGCCCGGCGCGCCGCCCCGCCCCCTTGGCCGCGGGCGCGGTGGCGTTCCGCGATGACGCGCCGTCATGTCGTCCGCGCTAGCAGGCAGCGTCCGTCAGCCGAGCCGGCGGAGCCTCTCCAGGGGATAGGGGGTCCGCCTGCTCCGGCGCTGGAAGGTGCGGTTGAAGTCGGACACCACCGCGGCGACCGGCGCGTGCCGGGCGACGGTCGCCGCGACCCCCTCCGGGAGGCCGCTGGGCCGCTCGCCCTCCGCGTAGGCGCGCACCAGCTCGTAACGGCGGTCCCGATCCTCCCTGCGAAGGCCGTGCAGAGCGGTGAGCAGCCAGTTCACCAGGTAGGTGACCGTGTAGCAGCGGTCCGGGAAGTCGGGCACCTCGAACAGGTTCGCCGTCGAGCGCACGTGCTCAGGGCGCAACTCCAGGTCGGTGAGCGGCACCCGCTTCACGGAGACCGGGTGCCCGGCGACCGACAACCGGGCCGACGTGCCGCCGATGCCCGCTCCGACCGGTTCGGCCGCGTCCACGAGATCGCACAGCGCGCGGTCGCTGTACCGGGCCAGGGCCGTGGAGACGGCACGGTACGCGGTCATGCGCGCGCCGCGCGACGTGTCGGGTTGCCGCACCGCGGGATCCATCGCGTGCCGACCTCATTTCCCGTTCTGCCGCTAGGTGTTCGCGAAGTAGCCGAAGCCGTCGGCGACCAACTGGAGGCTGCCGGAGGTGTGGAGGTGGAACGTGATGCTTCCCGCGCCCAGCTCGCCGGTCACCAGGTTGGACACCGTCTCGCCGGCCGTCCAGTCGAGGTTGGACGCCGCCGGCGGACTGGTCAGGCCGGGGAAGGCCACCAGATAGCCGGCTGCCCGTGCCTGGGTGACGGTGACGTTCAGCACGACCGCGCTCGCGTACGGGGGCGGGGCGGTCGACTTCTCGAAGCTGATGCCGAAGTCCACGTTCGGCGGGACGGGTGGATAGCCCCGGGTGTCGAGCAGCCGGGTCGGGGGCATCGGGTGGAAGAACTGGCCGCCCGCTCCGGCGGCGTAGGAGCCGAAGACGTCCGCGACCACCGCGACCGTGCCTGAACTGCCGTTGTAGAAATCGACTTTGCCGTCCGCTCCGAGGCGCACGACGACGTGGTTGGGCACGGTTTCCCCGGCGCTCCAGTTCAGGTCCGACGCGGCGGGCCGCGTCATCCCGTCCGGATACACCGTCAGATACCCGGCCGCCGTGGGCCCGGCGACGGTCACGTTCAGGACGACGGCGGTCACCCCGCTCCGCGGAACCGCGCCCCGGCCCGCGACCTGCAGCCGGACGGTCCCGTGCGGCTTGACCGGCGTCCTGGTGGACACGCCGACGGCGGCGCGGGTGTCCAGAATCCGGTGCGGAGGGGACGGGGTGAACTTCAGGCCGCTGCTGTCCCCGGTGTAGTAGCCGGCCAGGTCGGCCACCACGTGCGTGGTCCCCGTGCTGCCGTTGTAGAGGTCGAGCGCCCCGCCGGCCCCGACCGGCACGACCACCTGGTTCGGGATGGTCCGGCCCGCGGTCCAGTTCAGGTTGGACGAGGCGGGGCGCCGCGCACCGTCCGGAAAGACCGTCAGGTACCCGCTCGCCGTGGTCCGGGTCACCGTCACGTTCAGCACCACGGCCGTGGCCCCGGTCGGCACCGGTCTGCCCGCGGGCAGGACCAGCCGCAGCGTTCCGCGGGCGGCCAGCGGGGTGCGCGTCCGGACGCCGATCGCGTTGCGGGTGTCCAGCACCCGCGACGGCGGCACGGCGTGGAAGGTCGACGGCGTCCCGACGCTCGGCAACGGCTGTTCCACCACGAAGGCCAGGCCGCCGGGGGTCACCGTGTCGGCGGAGGTCGCCACGGCCAGCTCATGGCCGACGATCTGGGTCGGGTCCGTCCCGGGGTTCGCGTTGTAGAAGATCGTGGCGCCGTCCGGACTCCACTTGGGGTAGTCATGGTTGGCGGCGTTCGTCGTCAGCCGGCGGGCGCTGCCCGAACCGTCGGCGGCCTGGACGAACAGCTGGTCGTAGCCGAGCACGCGGCGCACGAAGACGATCCTGCCGCCGTCCGGCGAGACGTCCGGCTGGGCGCCGTCGGTGATGAGCAGCCTGGCGGAGCGCGAGCCCTGGTCCGTCCACAGGTCCGAGTGTCCGTTCGCGTCGTGCTCGAAGACGACCGCGCTGGTGCTCCGCGAGAGGGAGGGGAAGCGGTCGCTGCCGCCGGTGGCGGAGGCGAACCAGGGCTTCATGTCGCCGCTGCCGTGATGGTCGGTGATGTTCCAGGAGGAGGGCGTGTACTCCAGCCGGCTCTGCGCGCCCGGACTCGGCGTGGTGGCGGCGAACACGTACCCGCCGTCGCGGCTGTAGGCGGGCGTCGCATCGACGCCCGCGTCGAGCGTGTACGCCCCGGTCCCGTCGGGCAAGCCGGCGATCAGACCGCCGGCGCCGCTCTGGAAGATCACCCGACTGCCGTCCGGCGCCCAGGCCGGGGTCTGCCCCTGGTCCAGGCCGCCCGCGCCGCCGCCCGGGAACTCCACCAGATGCGAACCGTCGACGTTCTCCGTGGCGACACCCTGGTGGCCGCCGGAGATCACCACACCGGCCAGCAGCGGACCGGCCTTCCCCGGTAGCGCGGCCCGGGCCTGACCCACCGTCAGCGGCAGCACTGCTGCGGCCAGCGCCAGCACGACCACCGGGGCCGCCGGTCCGAAACGTCTATGGCGCACCGAAATCGCTCCCCCTGTCGCGGAGTTGAGGATCCGCACCCACCCCGGCGCAACGGCGTCGCAGAAGCCGACCGGGCAGAGGGCACGCTCCCACGAAAGCGCGGCCACCGGAAGCCCCCGAACGGGGCCACGACCGGCGCGGGACCCGCCGCCACGCCGCTGAGCAGTGCAAATGGAGAACTGCCGCCGGAGTATCTAGGGTCTGCGCGTGGCTCTCATTTCGGTGTGCGAAGACGACGCGGCGGTCCGCGACGTCCTCAGGCGCGCCCTCGAGCACGACGGCCACACGGTCCTCCCCGCCGCCACGGCGGACGGCCTGCTGGGTCGGCTCGACCCCGCCCCGGAGCTGGTCGTCCTGGATCTGGGCCTGCCGGACGCCGACGGCCGCGACGTGTGCGTCGCCCTGCGGGCACGCGGCGTCGACGCGCCGGTGCTGATGCTGACGGCGCTGGACGGCCTGCACCACAAGGTGAGCGGCTTCGAGGCCGGCGCAGACGACTACCTGACCAAGCCGTTCGACGTCCCCGAGCTGCTCGTGCGCGTGCGCGCCCTGCTGCGCCGGGCGACCGCGACGGGCGCGCCGGAGGGCGTCGTCCTCGATCCCGCCAGGCATGTAGTGGCCTTCGGGTCGAAGAGTGAGAGCCTGACGCCGACCGAGTTCCGGCTCCTCGGCAGGCTCATCGCCGCGCAGGGCGACGCGGTGCGCCGGCACGCCCTGGTCGCGGCCGGCTGGCCGCACGGTGCGCAGGTCAGTGACAACACCCTGGACTCCTTCGTGCGCCGGCTGCGGACCAAGCTCGGCGCACTGGGTGCGGCGGACCGCCTGGCCACGGTCCGCGGGGTGGGCTACCGATGGGAGTGACGGGCTTCCGCGGGAGGGTCGTCGCGCTCACCGTCCTGATCGCGACCGCCGTGGTCGCGGTGCTGGTGGTGGTCTCCCACGTGCTGCTGAGCCGGGTGACCGACGCCGACTCGATGGACCTGGCGCGCACCCGCGCCGAGGCCGTGGCGGCGAACGTCGCCGTCAGCGGCGGCCGCGTCGTGCTGACCGAGAGCGGCAACGAGGCGCTGGACTCGGTCTCGTGGGTGTACGCCGACGGCCGCCTCATCGACGGGATCGTGCCGGGCAGTGTGCTCGACCGCGTCGAGGCACTGGCCGACTCGGGCCGGTCGCAGACCGCGACCGTCGACCACTTCCTCCTCTACGCCCGCCCGATCCCGGTCGAAGGCCACCGCGTCGTCGTGGTCGTGAGGGTGGACCTGACACCTTACGAGACGTCAGAACAGCGCAGCCTGGTCCTGTCGCTGATACTGGGCGGCCTGTCGATCGTGCTCGCCGGCGGCGTCGCCTACCTGGTGGTGCGCCGTGCGCTGCGGGTGGTCCACGACATGGCCGCTCTCGCCGACGAGTGGGGCGACCACGAACCCGGCCGGCGGTTCGACCTCGGCACCCCGCGGGACGAGTTCGGGGAGCTCGGGCGGACGCTGGACCGGCTCCTCGACCGCGTCGACACCGCGCTCGAGGACGAGCGCCGCCTCACCCACGAGATCGCCCACGAGTTGCGCACGCCCCTGACCGTCCTGCGCGGCGAAGCCCAGCTGGCCCAGCTCTCCGACGACCCGCTGGCACCGGAGTCCGTCCTGCGCGAGGTCGACCGCCTCGACGCGGCGATCACGACGATCCTGGGGGCCGCACGGACGCGGATAGACGGCCGGACCCGCTGCGATCTGCGGTCAGCGGCCCGGCAGGCCATCGCCGGCCGCCGCGTCGAACTCGCCGTCCCGGACGGCATCGCGGTCGCCGTGGCGAGCGAGTTCGTGGTGGCGGTGCTGTCCCCGCTGCTCGACAACGGCCTGCGGCACGCGAGTTCACACGTGCGGGTCGCGGCCCGGGTCCGGCCCGAGGGCGTGGTCGTCGACGTTGTCGACGACGGCCCGGGGTTCGATCCCGCGGAGGTCGACCGGGTCTTCGAAGCGGGGGTCAGCAGCAGGGACGGGCACGGCCTGGGGCTGGCCGTGGTCCGGCGTCTCGCCGCGTCCGCCGGGGTCGAGGTGCGTGCCATCGCGGCTGGTCACGGTCGTGTCGAGGTGACGCTCCCCACGCCGCGGCGGGCCGCGTAGTCAGGTTGTGGGCAGGTTCGTCCCGGCAGCCTCGTCGCATGACAATGACGAGCGAAGCAGGCACGCGCAGCAGTCGGCGGCTGCGGCTGAACAAGGTCCCCGAGGTCACCGTCTGGTTCTGGGTGATCAAGATCCTCTGCACGACCGTCGGCGAGAGCTTCGCCGACTGGATCAACATGAAGCTGGGCGTCGGCCTGGTCGACACCGCCTGGATCTTCACCGCGGTCTTCGTCGTGGTCCTCGCCGTCCAGCTGCGGCTCAAGCGGTACGTCCCGTTCCCGTACTGGCTCACCGTGGTGGTCGTCAGCGTCACCGGCACGCTGTACACCGACATCCTGACCGACCAGCTCAATGTGCCGCTGTGGATCAGCTCCGCCGTGTTCTCGGTCCTGCTCGCGGTCGTCTTCGGCGTGTGGTGGCTGCGCGAGCGCACGCTCTCGATCCACTCCGTCACGACCCTGTCGCGCGAGTCGTTCTACTGGCTCACGGTCCTGGTCACCTTCGCCCTCGGCACCGCCACCGGCGACTGGACCCTCGATCTCACCGGCTGGAGCCCGGGCGTCTCGGTGCTGCTGCCGCTGGGGCTCATCGCGGCGATCACCGCGCTGTGGAAGTTCGGCGCGAACCCGGTGCTGTCCTTCTGGCTCGCCTACATCCTCACCCGGCCGCTGGGCGCCAACATCGGCGACTGGCTGGCCTCTCCGAAGGTCGCGCAGAACCCTGGCGACCCCACCGGCCTCGCCCTGGGCACCTTCACCACCAGCCTGATCTTCCTGGCGCTGATCCTGGCCACCGTCGTCTACCTGACCGCGACCCGCTCGGACGTGACCGAGACCTACGAGGCCACGCACCAGCCGCAGGTCGGCACTGATCCGCGCCGCGAGCGGACCGCCCTCGTGGGCTTCGGGCTCCTCGCCGCCGCCACCGCGGTCCTGCTCGTCTGGGCCCACAGCCGGCCGCACGTCGGCCCGGCGCCGGAGACGGACGCCACCTCCACGGTCCAACTCGCCCCGGGGCAGGCCGTGAAGAACTTCCCGGCCGCGAAGGTGAGCGCGCTGCGGGCGCTCGCCTCGACCTCGCTCAAGGACGCCAAGGCGGGCGACGCCAAGGGAGCCCACGCGGCCGCCCAGTCGCTGCGCGACCTGTGGGACGCCGACCAGTCCTCCCTCCAGCCGCTGGACGACACCGGCTGGACGGCCGTGGACGCGCAGATGGACAAGGTGCTCAAGACCTTCGGCATCGACCACCCGAACCCGCCCCTGCCGGCGGCGCAGCAGGAGGCCGAACTCACCACGCTGCTGGCGGACTTGCGCTGACGTTCCGGATCGACGCCGAGGCCGGCGACGCACCGGCGGG
>NZ_JBHSQJ010000004.1:45358-55325 GCF_042658505.1 Streptacidiphilus monticola
CCTCGGGTGCTCCACGCCGCGAAGCGTCCGGCACCGCCCTCCTCGCGGCGCTCTCCCTGGGCCGGTGCCTCCGCATCGGACCGCGAGGAACCGGCGGTGGACAGTTCCCGCGTCAGCGACCGATGCTGGTCGGATGACGATCCGCCGGTTCCTCCGGTTCCGCCAGGCCGCCGCCGCCGTCGCGTTGGCGGCCGCTCTGGCCGCGTGCCTACGGTCGCCGGCGGACAGCCGGCGGACCGGGACGCCCGGGGCGAGCGGCAGCGGCGACCCGGTGGCCGACTGCGCGCACGTGATCGCCTACTGGGCGCGGCAGTTGACGACACCGGGCTCGGACTGGGGGCTCGACTACCAGGAGATGGGCCTCTCGGACGGCGAGAACGACATCCTGCAGCACCTGATGCCCGACGCCCGCAGGCTCGCCCGGCAGCAGGGTCCCGACGCCGTCCAGTCGGCGGTGCGGCGGGCGGCGGAGCGACCCTGCCGGGCCTACGCCGCCTCGTTGCCGTCCTCCCCCACGGGCCCGTCCAACGGCTGGCCGCAGTAGGCCCCGCGGCACCCGGGAGACTGGTCCGCGGGCCCCCTGAGCCTCAACCGGCCCAGGGGGTCCACTCGTTGCGTCAGCTCACAGCTCGTAGAAGTCGCTGTAGTGGTCCGGGGAGTACCACACCTCGCCGGTGTTGAAGTCGACCACGATGCGGTAGGCGTCCCGATGGGCGCCGCAGGCACGCGGGTACACGTCGTACTCGTAGAAGGTGTCGCCGGACGGCAGCTCGCCGTTGTCGTTGTAGTACGTGCCGCCCGCGTAGCTGCACTCGCCGTCCGGCCAGTCGTACCAGCCGCGGCTCGTCGGGTAACCCAGCGAGCTCCAGGTCGAGTTGGCCGAGGCGGCGTCGGAACAGCCGGAAATGTCGCAGGAGTTGTAGGTCGCCGCGCTCGCCGCCGGGCCCTCGACCGCGGACGCGCCGAGCAGGGACGCCAGGGTCGCGGTCACCAGCGCGGACCGCTGCACCCAGGACATGCGGGACAGTCGCCGAGTGGACACAGAACCTCCGAGATCAGATCAGATCTGCTATGTGCATGCCACTCAACGCGCGTCACACGACGACCGGGTGCACCCCGCCTTGCCGCCCCATGTCGGTTGCCCGACGGGACGGTGATCACCGGCAACCCGCGCCGGTCCCTGACCCTGCCGGAAGGTCAACCCCCGCGCTGCGCCCGGGAAGGCGGTGCCGGGTTCATCGAACGCCGCCGTCCTCCGCGACCCGGATGACGGTGCGGCCGGGGACTCGCTCCCGCGAGGCGAGGGCCTGCGCGGCTTCCTCCAGCGAGCGGACCGCTCCCACCCGCACCCGGATCCGGCCGTCCAGGACGCGTTGGGCCAGCTCGGCCAGGCGGGCCCGATCGGGCTCCACGACGAAGAAGACCGCCCGCCCGTCATCAGGGCGCACGGTGGGCGGCTGCGCGATGGTGACGAGCACACCGCCGGGACGCACCAGGGCCGCCGAGCGGTCGAGTACGTCTCCGCCGATCACGTCGAACACGACGTCGACCTGGCCGACGTCCGCCGGTCGGTCCGCCTCCAGGTCGAGGAAGGCGTGCGCTCCCAGGCCCAGAACCGTGTCCCGGTCGCCGGAACGGCCGGCGCCGATCACGCGCGCTCCCGCCTCACGCGCGAGCTGGACGGCGATCGAGCCGACGGCGCCCGCGGCCCCGTCGATCAGCACCGTCTGCCCCGTCGAAAGGCGCGCGTGGTCGAAGAGCCCCTGCCAGGCGGTCAGCCCCGAGATCGGCAGGGCGGCGGCCACCGTGTGGTCGATGTCGGCGGGGAGCGGCGCGAGGTTGCGGGCCTCCACGGCGACGTACTCGGCGAGCGAGCCGTCGCGGGTCCAGTCGGTCAGGCCGAAGACTCGCTGACCGACCGTCAGGCCCGTCGTCCCGAAGCCGAGTTCTGCCACCACCCCGGACACCTCGTGGCCCGGCACGCTCGGCGTGCGGTCCCGGCCAGCCCGGTCGGTCCAGGTGGCGGGCCAGTCCAGCTCGCCTCGTGTGAAACCTGCGGCGTGCACCCGGAGGATGACGTCGTTCTCGGCGGCATGGGGATGGGGCAGGTCCTCAAGGGTCAGCCCGGTGATGCCTGCCTCGCGGTTCCGTACGGTGATGCCTCGCATGGGTTGTCCGTTCTTCTCGCCGTGTTGAAAGAGGTCCCGGCGTCCGGCACCTGCCGGCCCCGGCCCGGTCGGCCGCGACCATGGCGGTCCCGGCTGCCGCAGGTCACTGCGGCCAGGGAGCATCGAGGATGCGTTCCACCATGGAGGTGCGGCGGAAACCAGGAACGAAGTGCTCCAGGACATCCGCGTTGACGGTCCCGTAGGTGGTCTCCGGCCGGTCTTTCAGGCCGTCGACGAATGCGTGGAGGAAATCCTTCTCCGCCGCCCCGCTCGCCGGCCCTGCGGCGCGTAGCCGAACTGGTCACGGCGGATCCGGCAGGCGCCCACTCCCTCGCGGAGCTGGCCGGGCGGCTCCACGTCAGCACGCGGCACCTCACCAGGCTGTTCCGGGAGGAGCTGGGCACCACCCCGGCCCGCTATGTCGAGTCGATCCGCTTCGACATCGCCAAGTCGCTCCTCGACCAGGGCTATACCGCCACCAAGGCGGCCTCCCTGGCCGGCTTCGCCAGCTACGAGAGCCTGCGCCGCGTCTTCACGCGGGAACTGTCGCTCACCCCCGCGGCCTTCCAGCGCCGCTTCGGCACCGCCCGGCGGGAGCGCGCGGAGTAGCCGGGCGGCCGAGGTCCGTCGGCCTCAGTCCAGAATCGTGGCGACGCCCCGACGGCGGAGGTCGGCCAGGCCCGCCAGCATCGCCTGGATCTGCTCCGGGGAATGCCCGACCCAGTCCTTGAGCTCGGCCACCACGCGAACCGGCTCGCGAGTGCGGTACGAGCGGGTGGGGTTGCCCGGAAACTTCCTGTCGGTGACGTTCGGATCGTCCTCCAGCTCACCGGTCGGCTCCACCACGTAGATCCGCCCGGGCCCGTCGCCGGCCGCGAGTTCGGCGCCCCAGGCGGCGGCGTCCAGGGTCTCGGAGACGTAGACGTGCCGTGACGTACGCCCGTCCTCGAAGTTGGACGCGTGGCCGGGGACCAGCAGGTCCCCCGCCGCGAGCTCCGCCTTCGTGCCGTGCAGGTAGGTGCCCGCCCGGTACACCTGGAAAGGGACAGGACCACTCGTCATGGACTACTCCTTCGGCCGGCTCGGACACCAGCCAACCACAGGGGACTCCTGGCCGAGCACGACACGGGGAACCGCGACCTCAGGAGTCGACTCCCTGGCGGCACCCTGCGACCGCCGTCCGCTCGTCCCACCCCGACCTGGCCGCACGCGACTGCTGATATACCCTGGGGGGTAATTCCGAATACCCCACCCCGTATCGAGGAGCCCCCGTGTCGGTAGCCCCGCACCCCCCGACCGCCCCGACGGACGCACCTCCGAAGACGGCCGCCGCACGGCAGCCGCGCCCCGGCCCCCTGGGCCGCCTCGGCATGTGGTCGGCCCGGCACTTCAGGACCATGCTCATCGCCTGGCTGGTGGTCGTCGCCGCACTGGGCGCGTTCGCCCCGCAGGTCATGCACGCGCTGTCCGGTGCGGGCTGGCAGGCCGACGGCTCCGACTCGGTGAAGGCGCGTCAGGTCGCCGAACAGCACTTCGGCGGCAACGCCTCCACGGCCTTGCAGATCGTCGTGACGGCCGACCGGCCGGTGACCGACGCACCCGTCCAGCAGGTGATCGGCAAGGCGGAGGGCCTGGCGCAGGCCGACCCGAGGATCGCCCAGATCGTGCCGCCGCAGCCCGGCGCCACCATCAGCAAGGACGCACGCACCGCGGTGATCCTCGCCGGGGCGAAGGCGTCACCGGACGCGATGGTCCGCGCCGCCGACGACCTCAAGGGCCCGCTGGCCGCCCTCTCCGGCAACGGTGTCACCGTCCACGCCACCGGTGCGTCCGTGCTCTGGAGCGACTTCAACACCGCGAACCACGACGCGATGATGCACTCGGAGATCCTGTCCTGGCCGGTCACCCTGGCCATTCTGGTGCTGGCCTTCGGCACCCTGGTGGCTGCCGGGCTGCCGCTGCTGCTGACCATGGCCGGGCTGATCGCCTCCGCGGGCTCCCTGGTCCTGCTCAGCCATCTGTTCCCGGTCTCCATCTGGGCGATGAACTTCGCCATGATGTTCGCCCTGGCCCTGGGCATCGACTACGCCTTGTTCCTCGTCGTCCGGTTCCGTGGCGCCCGCATGGGCCACCACCGCAGCACCGCCCACGCCGTGGCCGAGACGATGGACACGGCGGGCAAGGCCGTCCTGCTGTCCGGCGCGACCGTCCTGGTCAGCCTCTCCGCCGTCATGCTGGTCCCGTCCCCCGCCTTCCGCTCGATGGCCGGCGGCATCATGCTCGCCGTCCTGTTCGTCCTCGCGGCGACCCTCACCCTGCTCCCCGCCGTCCTGGGCAAGCTCGGACACCGCATCGACGCGGTCGCGCTGCCGTGGGTGAGGACCGGCGAGCACCGCTCACCGCGCTTCGCGGCGTGGGGCGAGCGTCTGTGGCGACGACCGGTCGCCTACGGCGCCACCGCGCTGGTGGCCCTGCTCGCGCTCGCCGCTCCCGTGATCGGCCTGCGCACCGCGATGCCGTCCATCGACGTCCTGCCCAGGAGCGCCGACGCCCGAGCCGGGTACACGGCCGTACAGCACGCCTTCGGCCCCGGCGCGCCGGGGACTCTGCAGATCGTCGCTCCGACGGCACAGGCCGCGGACACGGAGAGGGTCGTCAAGGCGGAGTCGGGGATCGCCGCGGTGATGCCCGCGCAGCGAGCCGCTGACGGTTCGTCATGGACCTTGCTGCAGGCCGTTCCCGCGGTCGACCCGTCCGCGAAGGAACTCGGCGCCACCGTGAACCACCTGCGTGCAGACCTGCCCGCGGGCGCGCTCGTCGGCGGCGCCGCGGTGGAGAACCTCGACCTGCAGCACACCCTCACCCAGAAGGCGCCCCTGGTGATCGGCGTCGTTCTGGCGCTGGGGTTCCTGCTCCTGCTGGTGGCCCTCCAGGCCCCGCTGATCTCGGCCCTCGGCACCCTCGCCAGTCTGCTCTCCACCGGGGCCGCGTTCGGGGTCGCACGGCTGGTCTTCCAGGACGGCCACGGCGCCGGACTGCTCGGCTTCACCCCGCAGGGCTTCCTGGACGGCTGGGCCCCGGTGTTCTTCTTCGCGATGATCTTCGCGATCGCCATGGACTACACCGTCTTCCTGCTCGCGTCCGCGAAGGAGCACTTCGAGCGGGGCGGCGACCCGAAGCAGGCCATGGTCGGCGCGCTGGCCCACTCCGGCCGGGTGATCTTCGCCGCGGCGGCGGTCATGGTGGCGGTGTTCTTCACCTTCGCCCTCTCCGGGCCGCTTCCCCCGAAGGAGATGGGCATCGTGCTGGGCGTCGCCGTCCTGCTGGACGCGGCCCTGGTCCGGCTCGCCCTGCTGCCGGTGCTGCTCCGTCTCACCGGGCGCGCCGCCTGGTACAGCCCGGCGTGGCTGCGGCGGATGCTGCCGAAGATCACCTTCTCCCACGGTTGACCCTCATGGCGAGCCGGAACTCCCCCGGCCCGCCCGCCCGCTATACCCACGGGGGTACAGTGGAGGACGAGCGAAGGAGGCAGGACATGCAGGTGGACGAGGCGGCCGTCACGCCGGTGCTGAACCGGCTGCGCCGCGCCCAGGGGCAGCTGGCCGGGGTCATCGCGATGATCGAGGCCGGCCGCGACTGCAAGGACGTGGTCACCCAACTCGCGGCGGTCTCACGGGCTTTGGACCGAGCCGGCTTCAAGATCGTGGCCAGCGGTATGCGCCAGTGCCTCGCCGAGCAGGAGGACGGCACCCCGCCCATGAGCGAGGAGGAGCTGGAGAAGCTGTTCCTGGCGCTCGCCTGAGCAGCCGACCCGCACCGCCCCGGGGCTCACATCCTGCGCCACCGCGCGCACGCGAAGGAGAACAGCCCGAAGCAGATCAGCCCCGCGGCCACCAGGACCAGCAGCCACGGGCCCGCAGGGGTGCGGGCCAGCGTGCGCAGGGTCTCGTCGAGCCCCTTGGCCCGGTGCGGGTCGAATCGGATGGCGGCCTGGAGGAGGAAGACCCCGGCAGCCGCGCACACCACGCCGCGCGAGCCGGTTCCCGCAACGCCCAGCGCCTCCAGACTCGCCGCGTGCGCGGGCCCATCCGCCCGGTCTCCAGCTTGCGCCGGAAGCGGCGCCGGACTGCGGACACCACGATGCCGATGCCGACCCCGATCGCGACCAGCGCTGCCGCCCCGGCCACGAAGCGACCGCCGGGGAGCGCGAGGGCACGGGCGGTCCAGTCCTGCGAGGTGCGGTCGCTGCTGGCCTGCCCACCCCGATGCGCGGCGAAGAGGGCCGTTCCCCAGCAGGCGGATCCGTACAGCACGCAGCGGCCGGCGTTCAGCAGGCGCTTCCCCGCCTCGGCTTCGTCGCCGCGCCCGAACGACGCGACCGCCGCCCGCCACAGCGCCATCGCCCCGAAGCCGACCACGATCACCCACAGCAGCACCGAGCCGCCCGGCTCCGCCGCGACCTGCTGCAGTGCGCCCTGCCGGTCGGCCTGCTGCCCGCCCCCGCCGAAGGCGATGCGCAGCGCCAGCAGCCCCACCACGACATAGACGAACCCCCGTGTGGCGAGACCCAGGCGGCCTGCCGCCGCGATGGTGTCGCCGTGGGCAGCTCGGCGCACGTCCCGTCCGGTGTGCTGCCGTATGGCGCGGTACACGCTCATCCGACCTCCGTAAGTCGACTCCTCGCCGCAACGGGCTCGTCCTCCGTCTGCCCACGGAACGGCGGGACACGCGGGCCTCGGCGCCCGCCGCGGGGGGCCGTTGACGCGTCGTCAATCCGGCGCGATGGGCGGGCGAGTGCCGGCGTGCTCAGGCGAGCCCGTTGACCAGAGCGGAGAAGAGCCAGGGCAGCCGGGCGGCCGCGGGAACGATGTGCGGCGCCAGCGCCTCCCGGCCGCGGGCCCACAGCAGGGCGTGGGTGAGGGCGCGGTGGCGCCGGGTCGCGCGTGACCAGGCGCGCTCGTAGTCCTGGGGTCGGCCCGCGCGCACGCAGGCGACGAGCGCCGCCGCACCGGTGAAGGCGACGGAGAGCCCTTCCCCGGTCAGCGCGTCGACGTACCCGGCGGCGTCGCCGACCAGCAGGACGCGTCCGGCCACCCGTGCCCGGGCCCGCTGGCGCATGGGGCCCGCACCCCGGACCGGGCCCGCGGTGGCGGCGGGCAGGCGGTCGCGCAAGGCCGGGAACGCCGCCAGATGGTCGGTGAAGGAGCCACGCCGGGACGTGAGGACCGCCACGCCCACCAAGTCCGGTGCCACGGGCGTGACATAGGCCTCGGCCCACTTCGACCAGTGGACCTCGACGCAGTCGGACCAGGGGGCGATCGGGAAGTGCCCGCGCTGTCCGTGCCGGCGCGGGCCGGCGACCGGCCGGTCCAGCCCGAGCAGGCGCCGGATCGGGGAGTGGAGTCCGTCCGCGGCGACGAGATAGCGGGAGCGCAGCCCGGCCGCGTGCACGCAGCAGTCGTCCTGGCGTACGCCGTCCACGCGCGACCGCAGGGTGCGGACGCCGAGTTGGCGGGCGCGGTGCGCGAGCGCCGCCTGGAGGTCGGTGCGGCGCACGCCCAGTCCGGGGCCGCCGCGGAAGCGGGCCTCCGCCCGGTCTCGCCCGTCGAGGTAGCGGATGCCGTGCAGCGGCCGGCCCGCCACCTCGACACCGAGGGCCGCGAGGGCCTCGGTGCCGTGGGGCATCAGCCCCTCACCGCAGGCCTTGTCGATCGGCGTGGGGCGCGGCTCCGCGACGACCACCTCCATGCCCGCCCGCGCCGCGTGGATCGCGGTGGCCAGGCCGGCCGGACCGCCCCCGGCCACCAGCAGGTCGATCACCCGGGGACCGCCCGGGCCAGCGCCGCGTTCTCGCACCGCACCCGGGTGACCAGCAGCGGCGCGTTCAGGAGGGAGAAGACGGCCGCGGTGACCCAGGCGGTGTGCACCAGGGGGAGTGCGAGCCCCTCGACGACGACGGCGACGTAGTTCGGGTGGCGCAGCCACCGGTAGGGTCCGCCGTCCACCAGGGGCAGGCCCGGGACCACGATCACCCGGGTGTTCCAGCGCGGGCCCAGCGTGCTGATGCACCACCAGCGCAGGGCCTGTGCCAGCAGCGCGGCCGCCAGGCTCGGCCAGCCGAGCCACGGGAGGAAGGGCCGGTGCAGCAGGCCGGTCTCCAGCAGGCATCCCGCAAGCAGCCCGGTGTGCAGGACGACCATGACCGGGTAGTGGCCCGCGCCGTGCTCCACGCCGCCGCGGGCGCGGCTCCAGCGGGCGTGCCGCTGGGCCGTGACGAGTTCGGCCAGGCGCTCCAACGCCACCGCGAGGATCAGGACCGTGTACGGATTCATGGGCAACTACCAGCGCAGGAGGACGAGTTCGACACAGAATCCGGGCCCCATCGCGAGCAGCAGGCCCGGCGTCCCGGGGAGTGGCGGCCGCAGCGCGAGGGTGTCGCGCAGGATGTGCAGCACCGAGGCCGAGGACAGGTTGCCGACGTCGGCCAGCGAGCGCCAGGTCAGCTCCAGGGCGCGCACCGGCAGGTCGAGCGCGTCCCGTACGGCGTCCAGGACCTTCGGCCCGCCGGGGTGGCAGATCCAGGCGGTGACGTCCGCGGTCTTGACGTCGTGGTCGGCGAGGAAGTCCTCGACCACCTCGCGCAGCCGACGGCGTACCAGGTCGGGCAGGTCGGCGCCGAGGACGATGTGGAAGCCGGTGTCCCCGATCGACCAGCCGAGCAGGTCCTGGGTGCCGGGGAAGAGGTGGCTGCGCGTGGCGACGATCCGGGGTCCGGCCGGCGCCGTGCGACCGTCCGCGTGGGCCGGGTGTCGGGGGCCGACGGCGACGGCCGCGGCGGCGCCGTCTCCGAACAGTGCGCCCGCGACCAGGTTCTGGATCGACGTGTCGGCCCGCTGCAGCGTCAGCGAGCACAGCTCGACGGACAGCAGGAGCGCCGCCTCCTCGGGGTGACCCAGCAGGTAGTCGTGCAGCCGGGCGAGCCCCGCCGCCCCGGCGACGCAGCCGAGCCCGAAGACGGGCACCCGCTTGACGTCCGGCCGTAGTCCCAACTCCGTGGCCAGACGGGCTTCCAGCGAGGGTGCGGCGATGCCGGTCACCGACGTGGAGACGACGAAGTCGATCTCCGAGGCGGCGAGTCCGGCCTGGTCGAGGGCGCCTTGGACCGCCTCGCGGCCGAGTTCCAGCGCTGCGGCGAGGAACGCGTCGTTGCGGGCGCCGAAGCCGTCCAGCCCGGCGTACTGGTCCGGCCGCAGCACGAGGTGACGCCCGGTCACGCCGGAGGTGGCGTGGACGCGTTCGAGCAGTGCGCAGTCGTCGCGCGGGAGACGGCAGGACGAGGCGACCATGCGGGTGATCTCGTGCTGCGGATAGCGGTGCGGCGGTAAGGCACCGCGAACCGCAACAATCCGGGTCATAACGACATGCTAGGAGTCGGCACCCCGGAATCGGCGACACACCAGGCCCACGGGCGTGGCTGACGGCCCGCCAGCGCGTGGGCACCTACTCTTCAGGCGTGCCCACGCAAGCCACGCCGCGTCGGGCCGGCCTGCCGGTCGCGCTCCTGATGGCCGCGCACCCGCTGCCCGCCTTCGCCGTGACCGCCATGGCCGCCGCCCTCGCCGCGTCCGTGGGCCGCGGCGCGGCGGGCTGCGGGCTCGTGGCACTGGCCGTGCTCAGCGGGCAGCTGTGCGTCGGCTGGAGCAACGACCTCATCGACCGGCGCCGCGACATCCGCGCCCGACGGCGCGACAAGCCGCTCGCGACAGGTGCCCTGGCCCCGGCGACGGCCGGGGCGGCGG
>NZ_JBHSQJ010000004.1:55387-61171 GCF_042658505.1 Streptacidiphilus monticola
CCGCCGCCGCCTGCGTCCCCCTCTCCCTGGCGTCGGGGCGGGCGGCGGGGGCGGCCCACCTGCTCGCCGTGGCCGCGGCACTGGCCTACAACGCCCTCCTCAAGGGCACCCTCTGGTCCTGGCTGCCGTACGCGCTGGCCTTCGCGCTCCTGCCCGCCTTCGTCACCCTCGGCCTCCCCGGGCACCCCTGGCCCCCGCCCTGGCTGCTCGCGGTCGGGGCGCTGCTCGGCGTGGGCGCCCACTTCACCAACGTCATCCCCGACCTCGAAGCCGACCTGGCGTGCGGCATCCGCGGACTGCCCCACCGGCTGGGGCGCGGCTCTAGCGCCGCCCTCGCCGCCGCCCTGCTCCTGGCCGCCTCCGCCACCCTGGTCCTCAGCCCCGCCTCGCCGCCGGGTACGGTGGGCTGGTCCGGCCTGGCCCTGGCGGGCGCCCTGGCCACCGGCGCCGCCCTCCCCCGCACCCGGCGCCCGGACAGCCGGCTGGCCTTTCAACTGGCCATCGGCCTCAGCGCCTTGGACGTCGCGCTGCTGCTCCTGCGCGGGACGGCCCTTCGCTGACGAGTCCCGCGCACGGGCGCGGCGGCCGTCAGGCGGCGGGCACGAGGGCGCGGAAGGTGCTCGCGTGGAAGACGAGCGGTTCGACGGCCGGGTCGGCGTTCAGGTCGTGCACGCGG
This sequence comes from Streptacidiphilus monticola, assembly GCF_042658505.1. Classification (NCBI taxonomy): domain Bacteria; kingdom Bacillati; phylum Actinomycetota; class Actinomycetes; order Kitasatosporales; family Streptomycetaceae; genus Streptacidiphilus; species Streptacidiphilus monticola. Next base: position 56,064 of record NZ_JBHSQJ010000004.1, read on the forward strand.
AGCACCACGATGTCGTGGTCCCCGGCGCGGACCTCCTGCTCGACCGAGCACTCGAACCAGGCGCTCGCCCCCTCCAGCAGCACCGCGCCGTCCGAAGTCGCCCGCCAGGACACGCCGTTGAAGCGCTCGCCGCTGGGCCCGGCCAGCCGCCGGCCCAGCGACCCGTGGTCCGCGCCGAGCACGCTGATGCCCAGGCGCTCGGCCTGACGCAGCGCCGGCCAGGTCGTCGAGGTGTGCGCCATGCAGACCGACACGAGCGGCGGCGTGAGGGACACGGACGTGAACGAGCTGGCGGCCAGCCCGACCGGCCGCCCGCCGACCAGGGCGGCGAGGGCTGTGACGCCCGAGGGGAAGGCGCCGAAGACGGCGCGCAGGGAGGTGGTGTCGTGGGCGAGCGCGGTCATGCGGGGACCTCCGTGGGAGCCGCAGCGGTCGGCGGCAGCGGTGCGTGGGGCTGGGGCGTGGCGGGGTGCGGCTCGGCAGCCCGGGCCGCGGCGGCCGGGTCGGCTGCGAACTTCCGCAACAGCGGCAGGAGTTGGTCGCCGACCCGGGCGATCTCCTGCCGGTACGGGGTGTCGGACAGCACGAAGTGCGTGACGCCGAGCTCGCGGTACCGGTCCAGGGCGGCGGCGACGTCCTCGGCCGAGCCGACCAGCCAGGTCGTGCCCGCTCCCCCGCCGCCGTGGCGTCCCGGCGTGGTGTAGAGGCAGCTGTCCAGGACCTCGCCCCGGGCTGCCAGGTCGAGCAGCCGGCGCTGGCCGACCGCCGGCCGGCGCTGCAGCGCCTCGGGGTCGTGCGCCCCCTGCCGGGCCATCAGGGCGACCTTCTCCTCCGCGGCCCGCCACGCCTCCTCCCTCGTGTCCCGCACGACGGTCGTCACCCTCAGCCCGAACTCCAGTGGCCGGTGGCGGCGTTCGACGCGCGCGCTGAGCGCGCGCAGCCGCTCGACGCGCTCGGCGATGCCGTCCAACGGCTCACCCCAGAACAGTTGGACGTCGGCCTCCTGCGCCGCGACCCTCTCGGCGGCGTCGCTCGCGCCGCCGAAGTACAGCCGTGGATGACGTCCCTCCTCCGCGCCCCACGGCAGCGGCCGGACGCGGGAGCCGTCCACCCGGTAGTGGTCCCCGCGGAAGGTCACCTCCTCCCCGCTCCACAGCCGGCGCACCAGGCGCAGGAACTCCAGCGTGCGCTCGTACCGGCGGGACTGGTCGAACTCGCCGTCGCCGTAGGCGGCGGGGCTGTCCAGCCCGCTGACGACGTTCACCAGGACCCGGCCCCGGCTCAGCCGGTCGAGCGTGGCCGAGGCGGAGGCGAAGTTGGCGGGGTGCCAGTAGCCGGGCCGGATCGCGACGAGCGGCTTGAACGCCGTGGTGCGCGCGGCCAGGGACGCCGCCACCGTGAAGGTGTCCGGTCGCCCCCAGCCCGTGCCCAGGAGCGCTCCGGCCCAGCCGTGGTCCTCGGCCGCCCGGGCGAGGTCGGTCAGGTGGTCGAGGCTGCCCCAGTCCTCCCGCGTGTCGTCGCCGCGATGGCCGGGCTCGACCGTGTTCGGGATGTACCAGAGGTACTCGCCCAACGCTCAGCCCTCCCTTGACGGTTGGGCCGGAACCGCCGCCGTGGCAGCGGTGTCGGGCTCGCCGTCGGCGCGGACGCCGAGGGCCGCCAGCAGCTGCTCGCGGTACTCGCCCAGTCGTGGGTCGCGGTACGAGCGCGGGTGGGGCAGGTCGATGGTCAGATCGACGGCGATCCGGCCGTGCTCCAGGACCAGGACCCGGTCCGCGAGCACGGCGGCCTCGTCGACGTCGTGGGTGACCAGCAGCACCGAGGGGTGGTGACGTTGCCACAGCTCGCGCAGCAGGGCGTGCATCCGGATCCGGGTGAGCGCGTCCAGTGCCCCGAACGGCTCGTCGGCGAGCAGGAGTTCGGGCTCGCGCACCAGCGAGCGCGCCAGCGCCGCCCGCTGCTGCTCACCTCCCGACAGTTGCCCGGGCCAGGCGCTCTCCCGCCCGGCCAGCCCGACCTCGGCGAGCGCCGCGCGGCCGCGCTCGGCCGCGTCGCGGCCGTCGGCGTCCGGCCTGCCGGTGCCGAGCAGGACGTTGTCCAGGACACGGCGCCAGGGCAGCAGCCGGGAGTCCTGGAAGACCACCGAAACCCGCTCCGGGGTGACGAGTTCGCCGCCGCCGGCCGTGTCGTGGTCGAGGCCCGCGATGGCGCGCAGCAGGGTGCTCTTGCCCGAGCCCGAGTGGCCCAGCAGGGCGACGAACTGCCCCGGCGGGATCTCCAGATCGATGTCGTCGAGCACGGTGCGCGGGCCGAACGAGCGGGTCAGGCCGGTGATCCGGACGGCGGGCAGGGTCAGCTGCTCAGCGATCGGCGCCATACCAGCACCCTCCTTTCCAGCAGACGGACGGCGGAGTCGGAGGCGAAGCCGAAGACCCCGTAGATGAGCAGTCCGAGGACGATGACGTCGGTCTGGCCGTAGTTCTGCGCCTGGAACATCATGTAGCCGAGGCCGTTGGTCGCGTTGATCTGCTCCAGCACCACCAGCGACAGCCAGGAACCGGTGACCGCCAGGCGCAGCCCCACGAAGAACCCGGGCAGCGCACCGGGGATGACGACCTGCCGGACGAACTGCCAGCGGCTGAGCCGCAGCACCTCGGCGAGTTCGACGTACCGCGAGTCGATCCCCGCCAGGGCGGCGTGCAGGTTCAGGTAGACCGGGATGTAGACGACGATCGCGATGATGACGACCTTGAACGTCTCACCGATACCCAGCCACAGGATGAACAACGGGATCAGTCCAAGGGTGGGCACGGCGCGGTTGACCTGCACCGTGCCGTCGATCAGCGCCTCGCCGATCCGGCTCAGCCCCGCGACCAGCGCCAGCACCACCCCCGCCAGCAGGCCGATCGCGAAGCCCTGCACCGCCCGCCACAGCGAGGTGGCCAGGTCGGTGCGGAGCGTCCCCTCCGTCCACAGGTGCGCCCCCGTGTGCAGGACCGTCCACGGCGCGGGCAGCACCCGCGGATCGAGTACCCCGGCCCCGCTGGCCCCGGCCCAGACGGCCACCAGGAGCAGCGGCCCCAGCAGCCGGGCGTACGGGCGTCGCGGCCCCGGCGCGAGCCTGCGCGCCCGGGCGCGTCCGACGACCACCGCGCCGGGGCCGGCGGACAGGTCGGCGGACGGGGTGACGGTCGGGTCGCCGGGCGGGACGGCGGGCGGTTGCTGCGTGGTGGGGACGGGCGCCGTCACCACTGCGGTCGACACGTGTTCGGCCATGGTCAGCTCCGGTACTCGGCGGGGACGGCCGCCGCCGCGAGGTGCTCGAAACGGCGGTCGAAGAGGGTCTCGGCCTTGAAGGACTTCACGAAGCCGCCCTGGGCCAGCAGATCGATTGTCTGCTGCTCCCAGGCGATCGCAGAGTCCCAACTGCTGGGCAGCAGCGGCTTGTTGCTCAGCGCGGTCACCTGCTTGGCCTGGGCGAGGCTGATGTTCTGGGTCTTGACGTAGAACTCCTGCTCCCAGACCGTGGGGTTCTCGTAGACCCATACGAGCCCCTTCGCCCAGATCGGGATGTAGGCCGCGATCGCGGCCGCCTTCGCGGAGTCGGCCAGCACCTCGGCCGGGGCCCACAGCAGGTTGAGCAGGTCGACGACGTCGGTGGCGATGGTGTGCGCGCCGTCGGCGCCGTAGCGGTTGAGGTACGCCGGGGCCTGCGAGATGGCGAGGGGCGCGATGTCCACCTGCCCCGCCTCCAGCGCGGTCAGGAACTGATTGCTCGTCAGCGGCACCAGCTGCACGTCCGAGTCCTTCAACCCGGCCTCGTGCAGCGCCCGCAGCAGCACCACGCCCTGCGCCTGCCCCTGCGAGAACGCCAGCTTCTTGCCCGCGAACTGAGCCACCGACTGGATGTCGCTGTGCGGCTTGGTGGCGAACAGGTACGACGGCTTGCGGGTCAGGTCGAGCGCCACGATGCGCGCGTCGAAGCCCTGGAAGTGCGCCTGGATCGGCGGGATGCCGGCGTTGTTCGCCAGGTCCAGGGAGTTGGCCCGGAAGGCGTTGATGACGTCGGGCCCCGCGCCGATGTTCGGCCAGGACGAGACGGTGAAGGGGATCTGCTTGATCAGACCGGAGAGCTGCAGCTGGAGTTGCTCGGCCCCCAGCGCGGACGCGATCCGCAGACCGGTGCCCGAGGGCACCGACGTGGGCAGCGGCGCACTCGCCGACAACGAGGGACCACTGGCCGCTGCGCTCGTGCAGGCACTGAGCCCGAGAGCGGCGCCGGCGCCGAGGAGGGTCTGCAGGAACAGTCTTCGGTTCGGTGCGGAGACTTCGAGCGGGGACACGGGCGTACGGTTCCTTCCGGTAGGACGGGGATGACGGCGGCGGAGTCACAGGCGGAGGCGGTTGGTGTGCCCCGACGCGGGGCCGACGCCGGGCAGGCTTCGCCCACTCGGGTCTCGGCGCGTCAGGAGTGCCCGGGGCAGGCCGACTTGTGGGCGTGACGGCACCCGCAGGGCGCCCACGGCCAGGGCCGGGCAGGGAGGAGCGGCGGCGTCAGCACGCCCTCACCGCGGGCACGCAAGGGCACGCGGCGGTCGTCACGGCTGCACGAGGCATGCGCGCGAGCGCGTCTGGGCAACGCCGTTCAGCAGGCGCGACAGCGCAGACCCGCGAAGTGGTGCGCACGGAAGGCGTTCACGGGGTGCCGCTGTGCGGCTGCCCGGATCGTGGCCTTGTGCTGCGCGTCCATGGCTACAGTCTGCTGGCCCGACGCCACGCGGACAACGTTTTGTCGCATCGTGGAAGAAACTCCCCGGAGCCTGCCCGCCACCTCCCTGACTCGCACCAACGGGAGCCCGCTGCGCCCGCTCGGGTGGAGGTCGCGCCGAGTCGGCGGGACAGCGCGGCGGCGGGGCAACCCCGTTGGCGCACGCCCCTCACCCGACCTCCGGAAGGCCGCCGCTCGACGCGCCCGTTCGGGGGCCGACTCCGCCATGCTCACGCACCGTCAATCCACCTCCTGGCTCCGTCACGGTTGCGGGCGTTGCCCGAATGTCGTGCCCTCGAAGAGCACCGCGGAGGCCCCGAGGAGGAGGCGCGCCGGCGCC
>NZ_JBHSQJ010000005.1:0-71160 GCF_042658505.1 Streptacidiphilus monticola
GATCAGGGGTGTTGCAACGACTCCTTGAACCCAAGCAGTACACGAGCCGTGAATTCGCTGATCTGGCAAGGCAGTTCAGTGTCTGCTTGTCGGTCGGCCGGACCGGGCAGTGCTGGGACAACGCGCTCGCCGAGTCGTTCTTCGCCACCCTCAAGCGCGAGCTGATCGGCGAACGGCCGTGGCCCAGCCGCGCGGCCGCCCGATCGGCAATCTTCGAGTGGATCGAGGGCTGGTACAACATACGCAGGCTGCACAGCAGTCTCGGCTACCGCAGCCCGGCCGCCTACGAGGCCGCGCTCGCCGCTTGACCAACACACCAACGGTGTCCGTCAAAGCGGAGCAAGCTCGGCCTCACCGGAACCGGGCTCGCCCTGACGACACCACGCCCATAAATTCAGTAGATCCCTGGAGTTCGACAACTCGCCGAGAGGCGTTGCCGTGCCTCGCTGCTGCGAGGGTCGCCGAGCTGTTCGTAGAGGGTGGCTGACTCGGCCCAGAACTTTCGCGCCGCAGGGGTGTCCCCGAGGCAGGACTGGATATCGCCGGTGGCGAGCAGGCTTTCGGCTTCCTGCATGGTGTACCCATACGCACGCGCCAGGGCGAGTCGGCGCGACTCGTAGCTCAGGGCTTTGTCGTACGTCCCTGTGAGGCGGTAAACCTCAGCGATGTTGCCTATCAGCATGGTGATCCCATAGCTGTCAAAATCGAGGGCGTCGAGGATCTCCAGGGAGCGGAGGTAGCTGGCGAGGGCCAGGTCGTAGTCGTTTCGCACGAAGTGGAGGGTGCCGATATTGCAGTGCGAAGTGCCGATGGCTTTGAGATCTCGTCTCTCTTGGGAGATCGCCAACGCCTCCTCGTAGCAGTGGAGCGCCTCGGCGTGCTGATTGCGGTAGCCGAGGATCCTGGCCAGTCCGTTCAGCGCTTGTACCTTGCCATGCACGTCGCCCGCTCCATCGCATAGGTCGACTGCCTGACGCGCGTGGGTCTCGGCCTCGCCCAGATTGGGATTGGGCCGGCGGCGCTCCAGTTCCCCGTAAGCCCATGCCAGATCGAACAGCGCCCTTCCCTCGGCAAGCCGGTTCCCTGCTTTCCTGGCCGCTTCCACGGTCACCTGGCTGACCTTGGCGCTGTCGGCGATTCTGCCGCGCTCGGAGTAGATGCGTCTTAGGGTGCGCCCCAGTTGCCACGTTGTGTTGTGCTGTCCGGCTTCGGCGGCAGCCTGGAGAACGTGCTCCAGGTTGGTCTCCTCGGCCGTGAGCCATGCCAGCGCCGCGTCATGGGATGCGAATGTCGCCGGATTGCTTTCGCTCGGCACTGCAGGGGGTTCCACGACTTTTTGAAGCGTAGTCATGGCGTTGAAGACGCTGTGTGCGTACCACACTATGACTCGCACCAGCGCCGTAGCCACTTCCTCCTGTGCGGCGAGTTCGATGGCGTGGGCGCGGAGCAAGTCATGGAGTTCGTAGCGCCCCGGAAGCCGCTGCTGCAGCATGTTCTCGTCGACAAGCAGTTCCAGCGTTTCACGCGCCTGGGTGACCGTGCGGCCAGTCAAAGCAGCGGCTGCTTCGGCACTGAGATCCGGGCCCGGGTGGACCCCCAAGAGTCGGAACATGTGCTGCACCGGGTCAGGGAGCGCGCGGTAGGAGAGGTCAAGGACGGGCCGGATCGCTCGCCCGCCCGCGCGGATCGCGTCCAGCCGGCCCGCCTCCAGCTGGTCGGCCAGTGCAACGAGGGACCAGGCGGGGCGCGAGCGCAGCCGTGCGGCCGTGAGTGCCACTGCGAGCGGGAGGTGGTCGCAGCACTCGACGATGCGGGCCGCCGCCTCGCGTTCGGCTGCCACGCGATCGCGGCCCGTGATCCGTATGAGCAGGTCCAGCGACTCGGTTTCCGAGAAAGTATCGAGGAGATACGGGGTGGCCCCGTCCAATCCGGCCAGGCTACGCCGACTGGTGATCAGGACCAGACAGTCCGGACCGGCCGGAATCAGGTCGCGGACCTGGTCCTCACTGGCGGCGTTGTCCAGCAGGACGATAGCGCTGCGGCCCCGGAGGCGGTCGCGGTACATCGCCGCCCGCTCCTCCTGGTTCTCGGGGATCTGCTGCGCTGCTACCCCCAGCTGTCGCAGGAACGCCCCCAACACCGCGGACGGGTCTGCTGGCGGGTGTTCGGGGTCGAAGCCACGCAGGTTCACGTTCAGCTGGGTGTCGGTGAAGCGGCCAGCGCGGAGGAGTTCGTGCGCGGCGTGGATCGCGAGCTGGGTCTTGCCGACCCCGGCCATGCCCTCGATCGCGGAGATCACGACCGTGTTCGCATGGTCACCTTTGGGATGCCTCGTAGCGTCCGCGATCAGACCCGCGAGTTCCTTACGGCGTCCGGTGAACGTTGCCAGATCCGAGGGCAGTTGACCGAAAACCCCGACCGGGCCGCCGCTCTTGGCCAGTCTGTGCACCTTCAGGAACGCCTCGCGCCAGCGAGCAGTGGCGGGCTCGTCCATTCCGCATGCCCGGACGATCGCCACCACCAAGTCGAGATCCAGGCGCCGCCGGCCCGGCCTGAAGGCGTCCACGAGGGTGGACGGCGATACCGTCCTCGGCGGCCGCATCAGGGGACCCACCCGTTTGGCCAGGACCCGGTAAGACGGCATCCCCGCCCAGGCACGCAGCTCAGCAAGAAGGCGGACATAGTCCGCCAGATCCACAGCCTGAGCCGGTTCGGGCGCGGCTCCATACAGCTCGCTCACTGTTCCCCCCAGCGAAGTCGTGGCCCTGACAGGGAGTTTAGGGGCTGGGTGTGCGGATTCGTGCGGGATACACGACGCCACCAAGGCTCGCACAGCAGCCTGTTCCTGCCGCTTCGGACCACACCAGATCCAAGCCGGAGGCGGCGCCGTAACACCGGCCCATGAAAGGAGCCCTGTGCGAGTCAACGCGTTCCCGCGGCTTTGAGCGCCCTGGCAAGAGCTGCCCTGACGGCGGCACTCGCTTTCCCCGTCGTCCTGGCCGCCCCGGCCCTCGGCTTGGCATCCAACCCCGCGCGCTCCACTGCCTTCGGGCAGGTGCTCGCCTCGTCCCATGCCGTCACTGTCACCAGGGGTATGGCCGCAGTCCAAGGGGCTGCACCTCCTGTCCGAGCACCTCACCGATTGGGCGCGGCGAAAGCGCCGTTGCGGACGGACAACCGGTCGCGGCACCGCAGCACCGCGCCCCACCGCTACCCCTAGCCCCTGAAAGGGACCACGCGTCATGCCCACCCTTCGCCGACGCACGCTCGTCAGCGCCGCAGCTCCTGTCCTCGCGGCAGCCTGTGTCGCCACCGCGCACTGGGCGCTCGCGCTGACGGCGAGTGGCACAAGCCCCGGACCAGCGGCGTATGCCACCTCACACTCCAGCTCATCTACGCCGTCCGCGCCCGCAGCAGGCCCGGCAGCAGCTGGCGATCGCCCTGCCAATCCAGCCGCTCCGCCCGCCCAGCCGGCCCGTTCCCTCCCGCCAGGGGCCTCTCTCGCGGCGCGCGAGCTGCCCAACAACGCCAAGGCGTCCTGGAAGTCGCTCGGCGCCCCGATGTCGCGCCCCGTCGGCCACCGCAGCGGCCTCAACGAGTGCGCCGACATCACCGGCGCCACCGGATGGGTGCAGCAAGGATGGGCCAGCGCCGCGAACACCCCCGCGATCCAGGACACCTTCACCTTCCCCAGCCCTGCCGACGCGGCCCGCGCCCTGGCCCAGGCCGACGCCGGCATGCAGTCCTGCCAGGCCCCACTGCGCGCCCTGCAAATCCAGCATGGTCTGCCTGCCGACGCGACGGTCGCCCGCACCGCCACCACCACCGGCGCCAGCGCCTGGCAGTACCAGTGGAACGCGGTCTCAGGGATGTCTGCGCCCGGTCCGCAGTCCCACCACGTCTACCTCGTCCAGCACGCCAACCAGTTGACGGTCCTGCAGTACGCCGACCTCGCGACCGCAGGCCAGACCGACTCGGCCACCCTGGCCGGCGACCAACAAGTCCTGACCGCCCTGGCTACCCGCCTGCACGCCCTCCAGTGACCCGGGACCGGCCCCACTTCTTCGGCGCCGTCCCACACCTGACCACCAACCACCCACCACACCCGACTTCCTTCAAGGAGAAGCCCATGGCCGCAACCACGCGCAAGGCACTCGCCTGCCTCGCCGCCTTCACCGCCCTGACCGCCGCCACGTCCGTGGCCAGCCTCGCCGCCGGGACCACCGCCCACGCCGCCAGCTCCATCGGCGGCTCGATCACCCCCACCGAGATGATGACCCGGGCCCAGTCCTGGGTGGACAACCACGTCCCCTACAACCAGAACGCCTACGCCCCGGACCCGCAGGGCACCACCTACCGCGAGGACTGCTCCGGCTTCGTGTCCATGGCCTGGCACCTGGGCACGAGCCTCGTCGTCACCGACGGGGGCCCGTCCTTCACCAACACCGACGGCACCCCCAACACCACCTACGACACCGGCGTCGGCGCCTTCACCAACCTGCAGACCGGCGACGCGATGGCCTACCCCCACCAGCACATATTTCTGTTCGACAGCTGGACCAACAAGGCCAACGGCGATTTCACCTACTACGCGAACAGCAAGCCGACCGACCCCACCCACGGCCCCACGGCCGCCAACATCAACAACTCTACCCTGGAGGGCTGGCCGACCAGCGGCTACGTCGCCCTGCGGTACAAGAACGTCGCGAACACCACCGCGTCCCAGGGCCTGAGCAACTCCGGCGGCCTGGCCGCGCTCGGGAACTCCGGATACGAGAAGAGCTTCCGCGCCAGCGACGGCACCCTGTGGCTGGCCACCGGCGGCGGCGCCTCGATCTCCGCTGCCGCGAACCCGCTTGCGCTGGGCGTCTCCGCCGGGACCAAGCCCTCCACAGCCACGCTCGCAGACGGAAGTTCAGTCACAGCCTTCCGGGGCAACGACGGCTACCTGTGGATCGCGACCGGCAACGGAGCGACGATCAGCGCAGCGGCCAGGCCCGGCCTGCTGGGTGTGGCCGCCGGCACGAGCCCCTCGATCATCGCCCTGCCCAACGACGGCTGGGAGGTGGCCTTCACCGCCAACGACGGGACCTTGTGGCTGGCGACCGGTAGCGGAGACTCCGTCACCTCGGCCACCAACCCCATGAGGCTCGGCGTCAACAGCGGCTCCAGCCCGTCCCTCGCCGCGCTTCCCAACGGCAACTTCGAAGTGGCCTTCAAGGCGAACGACGGCTACCTGTGGCTGGCCACCGGCAGCGGCACCACCATCACCGCAGACGGCAACCCGATGAGGCTCGGCGTCGCCAGCGGCGCGAGCCCTGAAATCGTGACCCTTGCCAACGGCAACTTCGAGACCGCGTTCAAAGCCAACGACGGCACCCTGTGGCTCGCCACCGGCAACGGCACCACCATCACCGCCGACGCCAACCCCCTCGCGCTCGGCGTCGCCTGACCTGAGATCACCGCAAGCCCACTGTTCCGCGACCCGCCCTGCGGGTCGCGGAACAGCCGGCCACAGGGTGGCTCGGACCCGAGCACCGCCGACGACTACCCGTCGCACTACGCAGAGCCGCTCGGGGTCGCTAGCAGCCGCGCCGCCTCCGTGTCACCTCATGCCCAACTCATCCACGTCGAACTGACGATGGAGCCCCAATGTCCTGCTGCGCTCGGCGCCCGCTTGCGCGTCACCACGGTGCTCCCGGTGAGCAACGCAGGCGGCACCAGCCCCACAGCCTGAAGATCGCCAGCGGCACGGCGGCCAGTCACGGTCGGCCTGCCGATGCACCGCCCCGACTCCGGAAGGACACACCCGTGCTGTCCCACCGCAAAACCATGATTGAAGGCCTCGCCGCAACCGGCATCGGCGCCGTCCTCGCCCTGTCCTCACCCGTTCCCGCGTCAGCCGCCAACGAGGGCGACCACTGGATCACGACGGCGAACTGCACCGCTGACCAGAAAATCGAACTACACCTCGTCAACGGCGCCTGGCACGACGAACAAGAACTCAACCCCACGGTTGCCTCCCCCGGATGCGAGTTCGTCCTGACAGACAACGGCAGGCGGATCTCCGACACCTGGGGAGCCGGCTCCGGCTGGTGGCCTGACAGCCCCGGCCACACCATCTGCGCCACCGTCTACGACTACAACTCCCAGTCCGCCGTCTCCGGCGTCTGCAACTGAGCCGACCGGCCACGAACACCGCTCGTTCCGAACAAGCCCAAGAGGAGACATAGACCTTGAAAGCGAACCTGAAGAAGAGGCTCACCGGGACCACCATCGCAGCCGCCTTGGTCCTCGCCGGTCTGATCGGCACCGCCTCACCCGCAGCGGCAGGCGTGACGCTCGACGGCAACGGGTGCCGCTACGCCCCCGTCCAGGCGGATGGACTGTCCGTCCTGCCCTGCCTCGTCATCACCGGGCCATTCAGCCTGGCCGGCAAGGTCACCATCTCCGGCAGCAACCGGACATACGTCACCTTGTGCGAGCAGCTGCTGGGAGTCAACCCGGACGGCTCCACGTTCATCCACTCCGGCGTGCAATGTAAGACCGCCTGGGGCCCCGGGGACACGCTCTACATCGATTGGGGCCCCGGGCAGTGGGATACCTACGTTCTCCACGCCTGGTTCACCAGCCCCACCTACTGGGACGGTGGCGAGTCGGCGCGCGCGTACATCTACAGCTGAGCAGGGGGGAACATGAAGAGGAAATTCGGGCAGCCTCAAGTGATCCACGGGGCTCGCACGTCCACGCCGGTTCGCCCGGCCGGCCACGGGTAGCCGCTGCGCATCCACGTCGGCGCAGTCATGCCGCACACAGCCGTGACGCAAGGAGAACACCGTGGGAACACCCCCCAGAACTCGGAGCTGCGCCGCAGCGAGAAGGGCTCGACCGTCCAGGAGGCCGCGGAGGGCAAAGCGCGTGAAGGCGGAGCCGGTCGCGCGGGGCGGCCGCACGGTACGGACAAGGGTGACCAGGGCGGTGGCCGCGGCGGGGGTGTTCCTCCCGACCAGAAACCCGAGCACCCCTGACGCGTCCGAGAACTACCGTTCGTCGAGGTCAGCCGGTACCCGGCGGCACGGCTGCCGACCGGCTGCCTCCGTTCCGCAGCGCGCAGGCCGCCTGGCACGCCTTGGTCGGGACGGCCGGCAGCGCCCCGATGTTTCGCCGCGACAGCCGCGGACAGCCGCCGTGGAACCTGAAGTCCGCCAAGGAGTCACGGAATGACCACGGATCCGGCGCCCTCCGGCGCCTCTGCGCCCCAACCGCGGACCTTCCTGCGGCCGCTCGCCACCCCGCTACCCCTCGGATTCCTCGGCCTGGCTGTGGCCACCTTCGTCCTGTCCGGCCTGCAACTGGGCTGGGTACCGGCCGGCCAGGCGCACCAAGTGGCTCTCGTCATGCTCGCCTTCGCCTTCCCCGCCCAGCTGATCGCAGCCGTGTACGGATTCCCGTGCCGCGACGCCGCAGCCGCGACCGGGATGGGCGTACTGGCGGGGACATGGCTGACCCTCGGACTGATCACGCTCAGCAGCCCGCCGGGGTCGACGAGCGACACCGCCGGCCTCCTGCTGCTCGCGGTGGGCCTGGTTCTACTCGTCCCCGCCGTGGTCGCAGTGAACTCCAAAGGAGTCCCGGGTGCCGTCCTGCTCACCGCCGCCCTGCGGTTCCTGGTCACGGGCGCTTACCAGTACACCAGTGACAGCGGCTGGAAGACTGCTGCCGGGGTGATTGGGGTGGTCCTCGCGGCGATCGCCCTGTACGCGGCGCTCGCCCTCGAACTGGAGGGGCAACGCCACCGCACGGTGCTGCCCGTCCTTCGTTGGGGTGGGAACACCATCGCCGCCCAGGGCAGCAGCGCCGGAAGAACCGACCTGCTCAGCCGGGAGCCGGGCGTCCGCCGGGAGCTGTGACGGGCCCAGTGGGTTAGGGCCTGTTTCGAAAGTGATCTTTGCGGACCCCAAATCAAGGGCGTGTGCGGGAGGATGGGGGCCGTGGAGGGGAAGTACAGGCTGCAGCGCCAGACAAGTCGGTGGGCACGGTTTGCCCAGGTCACCGTGCACGGAGCCGTGGCCAGCGAGCCAGACGTCAGGATGGGCGTCGACGTGTTCGGGTGGCGCCGTCGGTCCTACGGCACCGCGGTGTGCGCCAGCCGCGCCGGTGATGAACGGATCCAGGCAGAGGCACGGGAAGGCGCTTGGTACGCGCTCATGCGCCTTCCCGAAGAGGCCCGTGGAGTGCTTGTTTCTGTCGTCGAGATCGTTACGGCGCCAGCTGACACGGGCCCCGGCGACGTGAAGTTCGCTGCGGCACACGCGGTCTGGCAGGCCGTCGGCCGGGAGCCGGACCGGCATCCGTGGATCGGCGAGGACGGGAATCCCGTCTTCCCGTAGCGACTTGGGTCACAGCCACTCGTTGATGGCCGCGACCAGCACGGTCGCCTCGTAGCGGACGGCAAGCTTGTCGTACCTGGTGGCCACCGCGCGGTGACGCTTGAGGCGGTTGATCCCGCACTCCACCGCGTGGCGCTCCTTGTAGTCGTCCTTGTCGAACTTCGGGGGCCGGCCGCCGTGGGAGCCGCGCTTGTGACGGTTGGCGATCTGGTCGCGCTTCTCCGGGATCGTGCACTGGATGCCACGTCGCCGCAGGTAGGCGCGGTTCGCGCGGGAGCCGTAGGCCTTGTCCGCGCGGACCTTGTCCGGCCTGGTGCGCGGCCGTCCCGACCCGAGCCGGGGCACCCGGATGCGGCCCAGGACGACCTGGAACTGCGGAGAGTCCCCGCGCTGCCCGGCGGTGATGACCAGGGACAGCGGCCTCTGGGCCTGCTCGACCGCCAGATGGATCTTGGTGGTCAGTCCACCGCGCGAACGCCCGAGGCCGTGGTCGTCGGGCTCGGTGAACACGCCCCCGGGCGGCTCGACCTGGGCATCCCCCTTTTGCGGGCGCCGGCCGCGTGCTGGTGGGCACGGGCGACCGTCGAGTCCACCGAGACATCCCAGGTGATCAGGCCCTTCGCGTGGGTCCGGGTCTGGAGCTGCTCGAAGATTCGGTGCCAGGAGCCGTTGCGCTGCCAGCGCCGGAAGAACCCGTACACCGTCTCCCACGGCCCGTAGCGTTCCGGCAGGTCACGCCACGGTATGCCGGTACGCGTGCGGAACCGTATGCCGTTGATCAACTGCCGCTTGCCGTGTACCGCCGGCCGACCAGGCTTGACGCCCACCGGCAACAACGGTTCCAGCACCGCCCACTGAGCGTCTGTCAGATCTCCCCGAGCCACAGAAGTTGATCATTGCACGACCTTGATCCACTTTCGAAACAGGCCCTAGCTTGATCTTTAAGCGTCGGTTCGAACAGTGGGTCGGCTGGTTTCGCTCGTTCGGGTAAGTGGCCGACGTGGACGCGGCCTTCGCTCGATCCTGTGGTCCGACCAAGGAACACACACGATCGCTGCGAAGGCCGCGGGGGTGAGTCTGCTGCACAGTGATGCCGAACCGGACGCATTTGCCGAACTGTCATGCTTTCGAGGCGAGTTCTACGCGTGCCTGACCCGGCGTGGGGACGCGTTGTTCGAGTTGGCGGACGCGGTGCTGTGTGCCGACGGGCCGGTGCGATCGCTGGTGGAGCTGTCGCTGGTGGGCGAGCATCGCCGCGGCCACGGCGGTCTCTACGACGCCTTGGCGAGCGGCCGCGTGGACGTCGAACGGCTGCGGCGCGCCGCTGGTCTCGGTGCCGCTGCCCCGCGCCCTCGACGGCCGGCTGGTACTCGCCGTGGACATCACCTGCTGGCTACGGCCGGACGCCCACACCTCGCCCGAGCGGATCCTGTGCCACACCTACGGGCGCGGCAAGGACCAGCACATTCCCGTTCCCGGCTGGCCCTACTCGATCATCACCGCCCTCGAGCCCGGCAGGAGCTCGTGGACGGCGCCGCTGGACGCCCGACGGCTCGCCCCCGGCGACGACGCCGCACAGACGACGGCTTGCCAACTGCGAGAACTGGTCACCCGGTTGATAGCTGCGGGCCAGTGGCACCCTGGGGACCTCGACATCCTGGTGATCGCCGACGCGGGGTACGACGGCCCGAGGCCGGCGTTCCTGCTCGCGGACCTGCCGGTCCAGGTGATCGTGCGCATGCGCTCGGACCGCGTACTGCGCCGGTCGGCTCCGCCCCGTATGCAGGGGGTCCGGGGACGACCACCGCGCCATGGAGGCGAGTTCGTCCTCGGTGACCCGGCCACCTGGGGCGTTCCGGACACCATGACCACCCCGGACACCCGCCTCTACGGCGCCACGACCGCACGCGCCTGGAACAGGCTGCACCCGCGGCTGACCCACCGCTCCTCCTGGGCCGTCCAGGACGGCACCCTGCCCGTCATCGAGGGCACGGTGATCCTCCTCGAGGTCGACCACCTGCCCAGCGGCGCGACCCCGAAGCCGGTGTGGCTGTGGTGCTCGGGCGGCGCCGCCGCCGAGGCGGACGTCGACCGACTCTGGCAGGCCTTCCTACGGCGCTTCGACATCGAGCACACGTTCCGGCTGTTCAAGCAGACGCTGGGCTGGACCTGCCCGAAGATCCGCACCCCGGAGGCGGCCGACCGCTGGACCTGGCTCATCCTGGCCGCCTACACCCAACTCCGCCTGGCCCGGCCCCTGGCAGCCGACCTACGGCGCCCCTGGGAGAACCCGGCCCCCGCCGCACGCCTGACCCCGGCCCGGGTCCGCCGCTCATTTCGGCACCTCCGCCCAATGGCCGCCTGCCCAGCCGGGGCACCGAAATCGACCCACCCCGGCCCGGGCCGGCCACCCGGACGCAAGAACACCACCCCAACCCCGCGCTACGACGTCCACACCGTCCGCAAACCCGGCACAGGGGCCGCGAAAGGCAAGAAGGCCCAGGTCACAACCCCACGGCCCCGCCGCAAGGGTTAAAGATCAAGCTAGAGCGCCGACGAGGATCGAAAGTGCTCATCTGTCTCGTCCCCCTGAGAATGCTGATGTCCGGTCGGCTCGCGTCGGGTCCGGTCGGTCTGGTCAGTGCGCCTGACGGCCGGCCACGGCCTGCGCCAGTCGATGGCGCAGCCGCTCGGCTTCGCCGTCACTGTCGTCCCTTTTCAGTGACAGCACGGAGAGCGTGCCGGCTGCGGACGGTGTGGCTGCGAAGCGGGCGATCGCCGTGCCGATCATGAGGCAGTCCGTGATGTGGTCGACCTGTTCCTCCTCCCCTCGTACACGCGGGCAGGGCTGCTCCCAGTGGCGCAATGCGGCGTCGGCCAGGATCACGCCGTCCGCGCCGTATCCGGCGACCTGGAGCGAGAGCTGCGTCCGGGCGTCGGCGCGGACCCGGCGGATCAACTCGGACCAGCCGTGCATCTCCCGGTTGACCCGCGAACGCTTCTGCTGCAGGGTCTGATAGTCGTCGTGGCGTACCCCGACGGACATGCCGACCAGCAGCTGCACCGGAACCCAGCCGGCCGTGACGAGCTTGGCGAAACCCAACCCGTCCAGGTGCGAGGTGAACGGCCACCGGGGCCTGATGGGGCCGGCGGCCCGTACCGCGGTCCCAATCACCTTGAACTCTAGGCAGTTCGGCGCTGACGGGAACGGAACCATCGTCAGCTGCGCCGCCACCACGCCGTCGCCGCCCAGAGCGGCGCACTCGGTGGCCATCCGGCCGATAGCGGTGCGCCGCGCCGTGTCCAGCACCTGCACCAGAGCGGCCGACGGGGCGCCGGTGCCTGAGAGTGCTACCGCGGACGGGTAGTACCCGCGGCCGTAACGCCCGGCATCGGCATACCGGCAGTCGAAGCAATCCCCGTACGGCCCGTAGTAGGCGACGTGGTACACGGCCGACCCCATGACCAGCCCGACCGGCTCGAAGCCGACAGATCTGAGCGCCGCGAACTCGCCGGTCGACAACACCGAGGACCAGCTACCCCGATACCGAGCCTCCGCGACCCGCGCTGCGGCCACCGGCGGCAGCCCAGCACCGTTCCATGTCCCCGTCATGCGTCCCCCGCTCCCCGCCCCCCGCACGCCACGCCCAACTCCGCTGCGGCATCTGCTTCTCGGCCTACCCAACCCCACAAGAACCCTACGCGCAGCCGGCCGGCTTCAACAATGTCCCGGGGCTTCACTCTGGCCAGAGGACGAGGCACCGGTTCGTGTGGGTTCTGGCTCATGGCCTGGTAGAGGTCGCCGACCAGGACGTGCCGCCTGACATAGGCTGTGCGGGCGGCTGATGCCGATCAAGATGGTCAGGCGCTTCATAGCGGCAACCATGGACGGGCGCGCCGGGCCCGCTCGCTCAACGTCCAGTAATCCCAGGCGACTTACACGAAGTCGCTGGGCTCTGTCGCTGATTCGGTGGTTGCCGAGGGTGGTGTCAGCCCAGGAGGATCGGTGTCGTAGGAGCGCAAAGCCGTCGCGGCACACGTTTTCCACGCCAGGGTGGTCGCGCACCAGGCTTCGAGGGTGTCGGCCTGGCTGTCTCGCGGGTCTCGGCGTCGATCAGGATCGTCGCGTAGCTGCGGCTCTTGTGCAGGGCGAAGTCGTCCACCCCGAGCACGCGCGGCGTCCGCGTTTCGCCAGGGGCACCTGCAGCAGCACGCGCAAGGCCGTATGCCGCGACACGCGCACTCCCAGGGCCGATAACGCCCGCACGCCGGCCCGCCCGGCCAGCTCGCGCACCACCGCACTGACCTGGGAGGACAGCCGAGGCGTGCGGCGCTGGTAGCGCTCGAGGACGCAGGGGAGCTGTTCGCGGAACGTCTGGCGGCAGCCCCGTGTCGGGCGGACCAGGCGTCGGACTTGGACCACCACGACGACCCGGCGTGCGTCGGCGGCGACGTCCGCGACGGTCGGCCGGTGGTAACTGTGCACTCACTCGCTCTCGGCACCGCAGGTCGGGCAGGCGACCGGGCCACCCGGCGTCCGAGCGCGGACTCGGATCAGCTCGTCCTCGCCCGAAACGCTGTCCACGACCAGCGGAGAGAGTCCCGAAAAGACCGTGTTCACAAGCTCATTGGCATCAAGCACGACGCATCGTCACACGATGATGCTCTCCGTCACCACCGAATCAGCGGCTCTGTCCCGTAATCGGTGGTGACGCTGTGTAGTGATCATTGGAGGAGGATGCGGTGGCGGAGGAGGGGGAATCCGGCTCTGCCGTGCATCTGTCTCATGATCCGTTTGGTGCGCGTGTTGACGCCTTCGGTGCGGCCGTTGCTGTAGGGGAGGGTGAGTCCGGCGTTGACGGCGGCGCGGTCGAGTTCGAGACCGTTCGCGAAGGAGTGCAGCTGGGGAAGGTCGGCGGCGCGGACCGTGGTGATCCAGTCGGTGAGCTTGGCGTCGTTCCCGTCGGCCGGGGTCAGTAGGCGGGCGAACGCGCGGGTGAGGAGGGCGAGTTCGGCCATCTCGGGGCAGGTCTGGGTGAGTTCCTGCAGGAGTGCGGTGTCCTTGTCGCGCAGGTTCTCGGGATTGGAGAGCAGGAGGCGGGCGAAGTGTTTCGGGGCGGTGACCGGTTTGTCGCCTTCCGCGCGGCCCTGGGTGATGTAGCGGTAGAGCAGGTTGAGGCTCCCGGTATAGCCCAAGTCCTTGATTCCCGGAAGAGTTGGAGGACAGGGACGGCGGGTTCCTCCGCCCGGCGGGCGCGCAGGTGGTCGCGGTAGGGGTCGACGAGCGTGGGCTTGTAGCGGGGCGCGCGGCGGTCGCCGGTGGGCTCGTTCATGCGGGCGTACCGCTTGACGGTGTTCAGCGCGACGTCGAGGCGGCGGGCGCATTCGCGCAGGCCGACGCCCTGGTCGAGCAGGTCGTGCACTCGTTTCCAGCGTTCGCGGGTGGTCTGCTCGCGCACGCCCCCGGGCCGGACAGGGTTCACGGCCGTGGCCCAGCGGGCGGCGTGGGAGCGGACCTCGGCCAGGACCTTGTCGCACAGGTTGGACCACAGGTGCCAGCGGTCGCTGACCTGGACCGCTTCGGGCAGGGCCTGGCGGATGGCCTCTCCGTAGGAGCCGGAGCCGTCCCGGCAGACGTACTCGACCCCGGGGTGCTCGCGCAGCCACGCTGCCACGGCGGGGGCGGTGCGGCCGGGTAGGACGTCGATCCGCTCGCCGGTTTCGGCGTCGATGATCACGGTCGCGTAGCGGTGCCGGCGCTTGAGGGCGAAGTCGTCGACGCCGACCACGCGCGGCACCCGCAGCGGCGGCAGTGTCTGGCGCATGAGCAGGCGCAGGGCACTCGAGCGGGAGATCGCGCACGTCAGCGCGCGGGAGAGGCGGGCGCCCGCCCGGCCCGCTAACTCCTTTACCACCGCGCCGAGTTGGTCGGCCAGGCGCCGGGTGCGGCGCTGGTAGCGCTCCACCACGCCGGGAACCTGCTCGCGGAACGTCTGCCGTGGGCAGCCGAGCACTGGGCAGACCAGGCGCCGGACCCGCACCGACGCCACGACCCGCCGCCCGTCCACCGGGACATCCGCGACCACCCGGCCGTGGAAACCGTGCACCCGCCCCGTCGGCCGCCCGCACACCGGGCACGGCACCGGATCGTCCCGCGTCCGCGCCGACACCCGGATGACCTCGCCCTCGTCTGTCACCCCCTCGATGACCAGGGCCGACAGCCCCGAAAACACCACGCTCACAAGCTCGTTGACATCGCGCACATCATGCCAACGACCGCCGTCACACTTCGTCACCACCGATTACGGGACAGAGCCGAATCAGCGACAGGCCGATACAGGCCCAGCGGCGTCGATTCGACGAACGGCAGCTCACGCAACCACTGGAACAGCCCCGACGCGTCCTGGTCGGCGAGTACCGCCACGAGCAACTCCTCGGTCGTCGAGTGAGCCTGCGCTGCTACCTCAAGGGCTCGGCGGTGTGCCGGTGAGACCTCCCCGACCAGCCCGGCCACCAACGTGCGGAGCACTTCCGCTGACGGGGTCCGCTCACTGCCCACCCCGCCCGGCGGAGTCGGCTGCGGCCGCCAGGGTCAGCGCCAGCGGGTTGCCTCCGGCAAGACGCAGCACCGCGTCCCGCCGCTCCGGCCGCACCGATGCTGCCTCCAGCAACGCTTCGGCCTCGCCACCGCTGAGCGGCCACAACTCGCGCACGTGCAGCAGACCTGCCCACGCCGGGTCGGCGGTCCCCTGCGGCTGGGGCAAGCCGCCCAGCCAGCACCACCAGTGCCCCCGGGGCTGCCTGGGGCAGGAACCGCTGCCACAATCGGCTCTCCAGCCACTGGCAGTGCTCGAACGAGTCGATGAACAGCACCGTACCGGAACGTTCACGAACGCGTGTGCCGCGTCGCGGCCAAAGACCTGGCAGCCCGGGCTGGCCGGGTCGCGTCGGTCTGCTCCGGCGCCTTCGTCCTCGCCGCCACCGGCCTGCTGGACGGCAGACGGGCGACCACCCACTGGAAGATCGCGAGCGAACTCGCCGCCCGGCACCCGCGGACCCACGTCGAGGCGGACGCCATCTACGTGCGCGACGGCACGCTCTACACCTCGGCCGGTGTCACCGCGGGGATCGATCTCGCGCTGGCTCTGGTCGAGGAGGACCTCGGCCCGGAGGTCAGCCGGGAGGTGGCCCGCTCGCTGGTCGTCTACCTCCAACGCGCGGGCGGGCAGTCGCAGTTCTCCGCGCCGCTGCAGGGACCCCCACCGCGCTCGCCCGCGCTGCGGCAGGTCGCCGAACTGGTCACGGCCGATCCGGCGGGCACCCACTCGCTCACAGAGCTGGCCGGGCGGCTCCATGTCAGCACCCGGCACCTCACCAGACTGTTCCGGGAGGAGCTGGGCACCACGCCGGCCCGCTACGTCGAGTCGATCCGCTTCGACATCGCCAAGTCGCTCCTCGACCAGGGCTACACCTCGACCAAGGCCGCCTCCCTGGCCGGCTTCCCGAGCTACGAGAGCCTGCGCTGGGTGTTCACGCGGGAGCTGTCCCTCACGCCTGCGGCCTTCCAGCGCCGCTTCGCCGCCGCCCGGCGCGAGCGCGCGGAGTAGCCGACCAGGGCCCAGGCAGGCGGCCCCACCCCCATCACCACGCGGGACGCATTGACGACGTCTCACCCGGGATTTTGATCAAGCGATCCAGGGTCACGCATCAGAGTCAGTTCATCCAGCCTTTCCCGTGCGCCGGGACCAAGTAGTCGGCGCAGGGCCGGACTTCACGCGGTCGCGCCAGGCCTGCTCCCAGCGCCGGGTCAGGGCGGGGTAGATGAGCAGATGCCGGAAGGGCGCGATCAGGGCCATGTACAACCGCCCGAAACGACCGTTGGCCTTGACGAGGACCGTCATCCACAGCTCGTGGTCGTCCGCGTCGCCCCGGACCCAGCCGAGGTGCATCACTGTGTGCACGGTCCTGTTCGCCAGTTCCCGAGCCGATTCGTCGTGGAGCTCGTAGACGGCCTTGAGCGGCATCGCGTCGTCGTCCCAGCCTCGGGGGGCGTCGCGCAGGTCCTCAGGCAGACGGTCGCGCAGCGACATCACCCGGGAGCCGACGCCCTCAGCGGGATCGTCCCAGCCCAGGAGGGCGCCCAGCTTCCAGCGCACGGCGAACAGCAGCCTCCCCAGGGCAGGTTGGTTGTTGATCCCCCCGGCGGCTCTGATGGCGTTGACCATCGCCTGGAAGTCGTCAGACCCGGCTCCTGGCGCACGGAAGGCCCACACGTCTTCAACCGCGAAGTCCCCAGCGATCTCGTGGATGCGCCAGGGCTGCTGGGTGAAGGCGGCAGGGGTGAGTCGTGCCATGGATTGCTCCTTCGTCCTGTGGTCGCGTGGATTGTGCGGAAGATCGCCGGGACTACCTCGCCCGACGTGGGCGGGGCACGAACCGCCCGACCGGACTGCGCAGCGTCGCCCTCAACGGTGGCCTGCGGTGACGAAGCCGCTCTCGTAGGCGGCGATGACGGCCTGCGTGCGGTCTCGCACCTCGAGCTTTCCAAGGATCCGGGTCACATGGGTCTTGACGGTCTCTGCACCGACTTGGGCGCGGTCTGCGATCTGGGCATTGGTCAGCCCTGCGGTCATCAGTCGGAGTACGTCGCGCTCCCGTGCGGTCAGCCGGTCGATCCGTGAACGGTCGGGGGCGATCGGTGCGTGCCGGAGGGCGAGTTCCCGGACTGCGGTGGGAAACAGAAGTGAGTCCCCGCGGGCCACCAGGCGCACCGCGTGCACGAGTGTGTCGGCGCGGGAGCGCTTGAGCAGGAAGCCCTGGGCGCCTGCTCGCAGTGCCGCGTAGACGTACTCGTCGTTTTCGAAGGTCGTGACGACCAGGATGTGGGGG
The DNA here is from genome assembly GCF_042658505.1 of Streptacidiphilus monticola. Lineage (NCBI taxonomy): Bacteria > Bacillati > Actinomycetota > Actinomycetes > Kitasatosporales > Streptomycetaceae > Streptacidiphilus > Streptacidiphilus monticola. The sequence continues at coordinate 17,280 of NZ_JBHSQJ010000005.1, forward strand.
GCGTTGGGCATGGTACGTACCAGGTGGGCTGTTGCGTCGATGCCCGACAGGCGCGGCAGGCGGACGTCCATCATCACCACGTCGGGGTGCAACTGCGTGGCTAGTTCGGTTGCCTCGAGGCCGTCGGCCGCCTCGCCGACGACCTGGAGATCAGGCTCCGCGTGGAGAATCGCGCGGTAGGCGGAGCGGATCAGATGCTCGTCGTCGACGATGAGGACGCGGGTCTTCACCGGTTGCTCCCCAGCGGCAGGCAGGCGGTGAGCCGCCACTGGCCCGAGTCGTCGGGGCCGGCATAGAGGGTGCCGCGCAGCAGCCGTACCCGCTCGCGCATGCCGGTCAGGCCGTTGCCGCCGCCAGCCCGGCTAGGGGCGGCGCCCGAGCGCTCGCGCGGCCTCAGTGGGTTCGCCACGGTGATCTCCAAAGAGTCTTCCCTGCTGGTCAGCCGGATCTGGATAGGGGCGCCCTGTGCGTGCTTCAGGGCGTTGCCAAGGCCTTCCTGAACGATGCGGTAGGCCTCCTGGGACAAGGGTCCCGACGGCATTGCGGAGCCGGTCCGGTCGTCGTCGCAGTCCACGGAGGCTCCGGCGGCACGGGTTCGGTCCAGCAGCGCGGGCAGGTCGTCCAGCGTGGGCGGTGGCGTCCGGTGCTTTCCGTCCCGCAGCAGCCCGAGCACGCGGTCGAGCTCGGCGACCGCGTCGTGGGCAGTCTGCTCGATGGCGCTCAGAGCGGCGGTCGCGAAGGCCGGGTCGGCGCGCAACAGTCGTCCGGCGGCGGCTGCCTGGAGGCTGACGACGCTCAGCGCGTGACCGACGGAGTCGTGCAATTCACGGGCCACACGGTTGCATTGTGCCATCGCATTGGCTCGCTGCTGGGCGTCGGCGAGCCGGTCGGCCAAGGTCGGGCCGAGGAGACGCGGAGCGAGACGGGTGAGCCACCCGCCCGCGGCGTGGCTGACCAACACAGGCAGGGCGAGCAGGCACAACCCCAGGGTCGGCGCCGCCCATAGGTGTGGCACGAGCCGATGTGCCCAGGCCGGCTCCCGGCCGGAGCGCTCGACCAAGGGCAGCAGGAGCAGCAGTGCACCGGCGGGCGGCATGGCCAGGGTCACCGCGCCGGTGAGCCCGCCGAGCAGCGTGTGCAGCGTGAACCAGGCGGATGTGCGGCGCCGGGCGGACCAGGTGTGCGCGGGCGAGGCCAGGACTTCGCCGGTGGCGCCGCACAGGGTGCGGGCCATGGCCCCTTCAAGGGAGCGGGTGACTGGCAGCAGGCCGACCGCGGCGACGAGTGGCAGGTCAAGGGCGAGGGCGAGCAGCTGGGGCTCGAGGGCAAACCGACTGGAGGAGGCGAGGCCGCTGGCGTCGACCGTGGTGGTCGTGAGCAGCTGAAACGGCATCAACAGTCCGGCCCCGAGGAGCAGGTGCATCCAGCGCAGCCCCGCACGACCGGAGAGGAGAGCACGCACGCCGCGGCGGTTCATGGGTTGTCCGCCGGGTCCAGGGAGCCGGTGGCGGCCGCGGCGGCCAGGCCCCGCCAACCGACCGCGAGCGCGATGAGCCCTGCGGCTGTCTCCACGACGTATTGGGCGACCATGTAGGCCGAGACAGGGTGCCGGGCGTCGAGGGCGAACGCGCCGAGGTCGCCCGTGCCCCCGCCCCAGCCGAACGCGGCCGCACTGCCCACCCATGCCACCGCGAGCGGCCACCATGCCGGGACCCTGGAGCGACCGCGGACGAGGGTCGTCATGCCGATGGCCGCGGCCAGCGCGAGGACGGCCTGGACGCCATCGGTGATGCGGGCGGAGCTGTCCATCGCGGCGATGCGCTCGGCGGTCAGCCCGAAGTCCGCGCCGAACGACCAGGCGAGCCGCACCAAGCCAGTCGCGGCCATCAGCCCGGCTGCTGCCAGCGCCGATCTGCGCGGGCCACCCGGAAGTCGGGGGGCGAGCGCGGCAACTGGCTCGTCCACGACCCGTGCGTGGCGGTCTCGGACGTACATCGCGAAGGCGCCCGACAGAACGACCCCTTCGACGATGAAGCCTCCGTAGACGACGGCGTAGACCCACGGTTGGAGGAAACCGACCTCCCGGAAGGGGCTGGGCGTGCCGAACGGCACGCCTGCCAACCCGAGCGGCACGGAGATCGTGATGACGGACAGCAGCCCGGAGGCCACCCACATCGGCAGGGCGATGAGCCAGGTGCGCACCCGGGAGTCGCCGGGCTTGGTGAGCCGGTAAGCGACCAGGGCGGCGACGGCGTCCATCGCGAAGGTTGCCAGGTTGACGGCGACCCACAGTCCGTGGCTGAGCCGGTGCCGGTCGACCACGCCGACGTCGACGCCGAGCACCCAGAGCAACTTGAGGGTCAGGTACGGAAGGCAGGCGACGATCGCGGCGCGGCCGAGGCGACGGCGCAGGTCCCCGCGGCGCGCGTCCGGATGGGCGGGCGGGGCAGGTGCAGTGGCGGCGGAGGCCGGTTCGAGAGGCGTGTGGTTCATGGCTTGAGCCTGATCGGCTGCTTGGAGCGGGACGTCCATCCGGCCGCCGATCCATACCCCCCATGCGGACGCCGTTGCTCTGCTCCTCATGTGCCTCACCCCGTGGTGAGCACCGAACCCTGCGCCACCGCGCAGAGTGTCCGCGCCCCGTCGTCGCCGACGGCGAGGAGGTCGCAGCGGCAGACCGCCTGGCGCCGCCCGCCGGAGACCACAGTCGCGTCGGCTTCCAGCGTGGCGCCTAGTGCAGGGCGCACATAGCTGATCGTCATGCCGCTGGTGAGCACTGCGGGTCCCAACACGGTGCCGGCCGCGAAGGTGATCGCGTTGTCTGCGGCGTAGGCCAGCACACCTCCGTGGACGAAGCCGTTCTGCTGCGTGAGCCCTTGGTGGATGTCGAGGGCCAGGACGGCGCGTCCGGGCTCGAACACTTCCAGGCGCGCGCCGACCAGTGCGCTGAACGGCTGGTCAGCGAGGACTTTTCGGGCGAGGTGAACATCGGGCAGGAGTGCTGTCATCGGGTGGACGGACCTCTTTGTTGGATGTTGTCGAATGCCGAACTGGCTTGGCCGTACGGGCATTCGGGGTCGGATGACCCCATGGGTCGTTTTGGACTGATGGCTCCAAAACGTTATGGAGGGTACTCTCTATTTCATGGCACGACCACCCCGTTACGACGAGACGCTTCTGCTGGACACTGCCGTGCAGCTCGCGGCGGCTTCGGGTCCGGCAGCCGTGACCATGTCCGCGATTGCCAGAAGCAGCGGCGTCCCCAACGGTTCGATCTACCACCGCTTTCCGCAGCGTGTGATCCTTCTCGCCGAGTTGTGGCTGCGCACCGTCGAGCGCTTCCAGGACGGCTTCCTCAGTGCTCTGGACGGCGATCCGGATCCGCGCCGGGCGGGGGCCGCGGGCGCGCGACACGTGGTCGCGTGGAGCCGGAGCAACCCGCAGGAGGCTGCAGTGTTGCTGCACGGACCGCAGTCCTTCGGCCGAGACGAGTGGCCGATGGAGTTCACGCAACGTGCCGACCGCGGCAACCAGCGGGCGAAGGCAGCGGTGGCGCGGCTCGCCGCACGCGTGGGGGCGGCCACTGAACTGGGAACCGACAAGGTCGTGCTGGCCGTCATCGAACTGCCCCTGGCGGTCGTGCGCAGATACCTGCGTGCGGGGAGCCCTCTGCCTCCGCACGCAGAGGACCTCGCCGAGCGCTGCGCGTTGGATCTGCTCGCCTAGCGCCAGCCCTGGCCGATCACGCCACCGTTGCGACCCGCTCCCCTAACAGCAAGGCGGCGCAGCAGGCGCACGTAGGGCGTCCGTTTCGTGCGGCGGCCGTTCGCCGGTTCCAGGGCAAGCGCCGCCCGGTCCAGGCATTCTTCGAGCAGGGCGTCGTGCAACCAGCGGAAGGCCAGCGGCCACGACAGCCGGGCGAAGCCGTGCAGCCGCATCGCGAGGACGTGACGAAGCACGGTGCCGCCCGACCCTTCGGGTAGGACGGTGAACTCGTGGAACCCGTCGAAGCCGCGCGGGGCGACGAAGCCGAACCGCACCCACTGACCAGGTACGTACGACGCTACGGTGTAGCCGATGGGGCCGTGGCCGCCCCGCGAGCCGACGCACAGGCCCGCGTCCAGTCGCATCCTGGGCCATTCCGGGTACGGCCACAGCGGGTCGCCTTCGCCCGCCAGGGCGTCGAGCAAGGCGCCGACCTGTTCCGGCGTTGCCGGGATGCGGCGTTCGTGGATGTTCAGCACTGGCACGGAGCCTCCTTCGGCGCGCTGCCGCTCCCCGTCCGCTGCGTCTCGGTCTGGGCCACAACCAGCGCCAGCACGGTGGCCAGGACTGCCCCGGCGAGCATCATCATGCAGCCGACGGCGATGAGCGGACGCATGTCGTGGTCACCTGCGAGGGTGCTCTGGACCAGGCCGGACGCCACCCACCAAAGGCCCCATGAGAACGACGAGGCGGTTCCGATCCAGGCGGCAACCAGCGGCCGACGCGCCGGTCCGCTGTCACGGTGCCGGGTCAGGATCAGCATCCCGGCTACGCCGACCAGCGGTAGCAGGGCGAACACCCCGTGCATCACCAGGCGTGTGGCGGCGTTCCCGTCGTCGTAGAGACCGCCGTGGCCGCCGGCCGCCCAGTAGAGATTCACCAGGGAGGGGATGAGGGTGAAGGCGCCGACCCCCGCCGCCATGGTGCGCTGCACGCCCGCGAGCGGGCCGATCGGAAGCTCCCGAAGCCGCCACCGCAGTATGTGCCCCCAGCGCCCGCGTGCGTGCAGGACGAAACCCGCGGCCAGGCCCAACCCCTGCAGGATGAAGCCGGTGTAGACCATGGCGAAAACCCACGGTGCGATGTCGTCGGGCGCGTGGGCCCCTCGGGCCTGGCCCGTGGTGCCGCTGTCGAACACGGCGCCTGCGAGTGAGGCGGTCGGGGCCCCGATGACGATCGGGGCGAGGAAGCCGGTGGCGACCCACATCGGAAAGATCAGCAGCCAGGCCGGCACTCGTCGGCCCCAGGGCCGCACCAGCCCCACCGAGACGGTCGCCGCGATCACGTCCATGCCGATGGTGGCCAGGTTGACGCCGGTCATCGTGCCGCCCCGCATGACCGAGCCATGCACTCCGACGTCGAGGCCACAGACCCACAGAACCTTCAACAGCAGATAGGGGATCGTGAACACGAGTACGGCCCAGCAGATCGCCATCCGCGCCCGGCCCGGCCGATCGCAATCAGCCACCCCGTGGGTGGAGTCCAGTTGTGTCATGCGAAGAGCATCGTCAAGGCAGCAGACCCGCAGCCTCCTTCGCGCAGTCGAATCGGGTCCCCCGCGCGGGGGAGCCGATCCCGGTGACGCGAGCGTGGCTGGGGCGCGCCCGTCCGACGTCAGGGCGCTTTGGCGGCCCACATGATGACGTTCGTGCCGAAGAACTTCTTGTGCCAGCCGATGTCCTGGAATCCGGTCCGGCGCAGGACCTCGGCAAGGCTCTGCGGTGAGTGGAAGTGGCGTGTGCTCGACTCGAGGTAGGCGTAGGACGAGCGATCGCACGCCACGAGCTGCCCCACGGCGGGTACGAGGACGCGGATGCCCCAGGCCATCAACGGCTTCACTGGACCGCTCGGCGGGCACGTCTCGAGGATCACCAGGCGACCGCCGGGCTTGAGGACCCGATGCTGTTCGCGCAGCACCCGATCCAGGTCCTCGACGTTCCTGAGGAGATACCCCTCGGTGATCGCGTCGAAGGACGCGTCGGCGAACGGCAGGCAGGTCGCGTTCGCGTGCTGCCAGCGCACCGCGTCCGCCCCGGGCTTGGATCGGGCCCGGCGCAGCATCTCCTGGGAGAAGTCGAGCCCCGTCACCGAGACGGCGGGGTACCTGCGGGCCGCCTCCAGCGCGATCACGCCTGTCCCGGTCGCCAGGTCCAGAAGCTTCCCACCCCTGGGCGGCGCGACGCGGTCGGCAACCTCCCGGCACCATCTCCCGTGGCGGCCGAGGGTCATCAGGAAGTTCATCCGGTCGTAGTAGCCGGCGATCTTCTCGAAGATCCCGTGCACCTGGGACGTACTGGCTCTCGCCACGTTGCGGCCCCTCTCCATGGCTCACCTGCCGCTCGATCGGCCGCGGGACTCCGTCGGACACGGAGCCGGCCTGCGCGAAACGATGCCTGATCGCGCCGCGCGCCCTCCTCCAACACCGGGACAATCCCCCTCCCCCGTCAGGGGGAGCAGGGCTTGCGGGCGGCCACCAGCAACAAGGGCGGGCGGATCAGGTGTGCGGCAAGGTCGGGGCGGCGTACCAGTGCATCGGGGCCGGGTTGGGGCTCGTCCAGGGCACGCAGGATGAGCCCGGCGGAACACAGCGCCCCGACATGGGTGGACAGCTTGTAGTGGTACTTGGTCACGTCGGTGTCGAACCAGCGCTGGGTGCGGGCCGATTCGTCTCCGTAGGCCGTGACGGGCCACACCTTTCCCTCCGGGCGCTCCAGCCAGCCGTTCATGGGCTGCTGTGCGGTGCACACCGGGTGTTCCACCGAGTACACCAGATGCCCGCCGGGCCTCAGCCACTGCGCGATCCGCGCCAGCAGTGCGGGCAGGTCGGGCACGTAGTGCAGCGCCAGACTGCTGACCACAAGGTCCAGCGAGGCCTGAGGCAGTGTCAACTCCTCGGCGGTGGCCTGCAGGTACCGCAGGCACGGATGTGCACGGCCCCGGGCGAGAGCCAGCATCCGGGTGGAGGGGTCCACGCCCAGGACGGAGCGAGCGCCGGCGCTCGCCAGCCACTCGGCCTGCCCGCCGTCGCCGCAGCCCAGGTCCAGCACGTCGAGGCCGGTGACCTGTGGGAGCAGGGCCCTCAGGGCGGGCTGTTCCAGTTCTTCGTTGAGACCGTCGCCATCAGCGCGCATCCGCTGGTAGGCGGTGAAGAAGTCCGGGGTATCGTAAAGAGGCAGTTCAGTACTCAAGTCCGCGCTCCTACAAGGGTGGTCAGGCATGGGGTGGGCGGGCCGCGCGCCGGGCGCCACGGGTAGGGCCCGGCGCGCAGCCCCCCGAAGGGTCAGGACTCGATCGCGCGGCGGTAGGCAGCCAGCTCGCCCACCGAGAGCAGGGGCAGTCCCTCGCGGTCAGCGAACTCGCGCAGGTCGTCCAGGCGGGCCATGCCCCAGTCCGGGCGCACCACCTCGCACATGGTGGTCACGCCGGACAACCCGGCCATGCGCGAGAGGTCGACGGCGGCCTCGGTGTGCCCGTCGCGCTCGAGCACTCCGCCGACCGCCGCCCTGACCGGGAAGATGTGGCCCGGGCGACCGAAGTCCGCCGGCTGGGCAAGCGGATCGGCCAGTGCCTGCAACGTGCGGGCGCGCTCGTCCGCCGGAATTCCAGTGGTGCCCTGGGCGATCAGGTCCACCGACACGGTGAAGGCCGTGCCGTGCAGCCCCGAATTGTCCTCGGCCATCTGCGGCAGGTGCAGTTCCGCGCAACGCTCATAGGGCAGCGCCGCGCAGACCACCCCCGAGGTGTGATCCAGCATGCACCGGATGGCCCTCTCGTCGGTGAACTCGGCGGCCACCATGAGGTCGCCTTCGTTCTCCCTGGACTCGTCGTCGAAGACGATCACGAAGCCACCGCTGCGGAAGGCCTCGATCGCCCGCTCCACGCTCTCCAGGCGCTCGGTGCGGGTGGGTTGTGCTGTGGTCATCTGCTCTCTCCTGCGATCCAGGCCCGCCCCGCGGTCATTGACCGCCGGGTGGGCCGCACTGGTCTGCGAGAGAACGCGGCCACGGGACAGGGAAGCCGCGCACAGGGGCGCGGCCCTGCCCCGATGGACGGCAAACCGCGCGCAGGGGAAAAGAGGATGCCCCACCCCTTGCGCGTGGACGCCGTTCCGGGGGAAGAGCGAACACCGGCCCGCCCCAAGGCGTCGGTAACCCAACGCCGGTCGTCCGGCGAATCGCCGCGCACTGCCTTCCATCCGGACTATCACCGTCGGTCCTGGAGTTCCACCAGGTCAGCCAGCCGATGGCTTCGGCCGGGTCGCGGACTTTCACCGCCGGCTCGGACTTTCACCGACCCCGGAGCGCGCGAACACTCGATTCGGATCATGGCACAACGGCCTTGTGGTTCCTATGTGTTCCGTCTCACCTGGGCGCCGGCGGCGATCTGGCCGAGGGCGTCGGTCGGCGGCGCCGCTCCCGATGGCGCGTCTCCCGTCCCCGGACGCTCCCGGCGAAGCCAGCGCTCAACGGCGGCGTCGGTAGTAGGAGACGGTCACCGCGGCAAGCAAAGGGCCCCACAAGACGAGAGGTTGGTAGCAGGCGCCCACGATGTCGCGCCAGGGGCCAGATATCGCCGGGTGGTGCTCGTCGCTCCACCAGAAAACGAAGCCGCTCCAAAGATAGGTCAGTGCCACCGCACCCAGGCCGGCCGGCACCACGGCCGCGAGCGGATGCACACGGCGACCGCCGATGAGCGGAATCCAGCGGGGCAACACCTCTCCCCATGGTCTGACCAGACCAAAGGTCAGCAGGGCCAACGCCTCGGTGACCAGGCTGAGCCCGACCAGGCTCACCACGCCCCGACCGGGAATGCCGAAGTCGTGTCTGAGCACCTCATCGGGGTAACCCACCGGAAGGCCGAGAGCCAGCGCGATTCGCCACACTCCTGACGGGACCGTGGTGAGGGCTGCGGCGTACGCGGACCACACCGCCCAACGGGGAGGCGGCGCGCAAGATTTCGGAACCTCGATCATGACGCGATGATCACCGTAGAACAGTCGCGCGCGCCTCCTCCCTACGGATCCCGGCCGTCCCCCACCCGGGGGATGGACTGTCGGCATCCTGATCCGAGGATGACGTCAGGAGGAAAGGTCGTCGCCCGAAAGACATCCCAGGAGCGTAGATGTCGTCGCCTCCTCGGCTTGCCCGTCCGGGCCGCACGAGGCAGGTGGAATGGCAGGATGGGTCTCGCGCTCGATGCGGCCAACCCGGCGTGGAGGGTGAAGTTGTATCGGTCCTTAGCAGGTCCGGCGGGCTGCGGGCGAGCCGCGAGCAGGGCGGGGACCGTGTGGGCCTGGATGTAGGCGGCGGGCTGGAGCAGAGCTAGAACCGTCGTGCAGGACGGGCGAGGAACTGGTCGACCTTGGCGGCGGGACGCGCTGGTCAAGCCACCGGTGCGGGCACGAGCTGGATCACCTGGGCTGGGGCCGCCCTGAATGCGCTGTTGGCTGCGTCGGCACGGATCATGTGCTCGGTGGCGTCGTGCGCGGCGAGGTGATCACGCGACGTCCATTTCTCGATGAGCACGAAGCGGTCGGACCGTCACGGACTTGGTGCAGGTCGTACTGCAGACAGCCCTCTTCTGCTCGCACGACCGGTGCCAGTTGCTCGAAGGCGGCGACCTGTTCGGCACCGTGTCCCGGAAGGGTGGTGATCACGACGAGGAGCTGTACCTGTTCGGACATGTGCCGCAGCCTAGCTACACCCTTGGCCCCGGGACGCCCGCATTTCCATGCGAGGGGTCCTGGTGGTCCGGCGTGCGGACCTTGCTGGCCCCTGCAGTACTTCGGGAACGAGCGCGTCCGAGGTTGCGGGATGCGGCACAGTGGTTCAGGCAGTAGCCGCCCTTGCAGATCCAGAATGATGATCTTCCTGCCTGACGGGCTGGCGCTGGCGCTTGCGCTTGAAGGTGCCTGCGCGCTCATGGGATGAGGACGAGCTTGCCACGCAGACCGCCTTGGACGAGACGGCGGTGGGCTTCCGGCGCGGCCGTCATGGGCAGGCGCTGCGCGACGCGGGTGCGCAGTTCGCCCTTCTGCGCAAGGAGGGCCAGTTCTGTCAGCTGACGGCCGTCGGGTTCGACGACCACGAGAGCGGGCTCGATTCCTCTGGCAGGGCTGAACTGGCCTCCGGGTACCCAGAAGTGCGGGACCACCGGTGGCGTACCGGCCGCGGTCCTTCACGGCGGTGAACGCCGCCTTCGCGGCCGATCCGCCCACGACGTCCAAGGCTGCGTCGACCGGCCCTTCGGACCGCAGTTCGACGCCGGCACGGGCGGCGAGCTGAACGGCGAACCCGCCGACCGCGCCGTGCGCTCCGTTGACCAGCAGGCTCTGCCCTGCCGTCAGGTTCAGGACCGTCAGGGCTTGGAGGGCGGTCAGGCCGGCCAGGGGAAGGCTTGCCGCGTGAGCGGGGTCAAGTCCCGCCGGAGCGGGAGCCAGGAAGTGGGCAGGGAGGCTGACGAATTGGGCGTAACTGCCGGTCTGGGTGCGGGAGTGGGCGGTGACTGCTATCACGGCGGTGCCGGCCGGCCAGCCCGGGGCGTCGACCTCCACGGTGCCGGCCAGGTCGTAGCCGGGGACGAGAGGGAAGCGCACGGGCTCACGCCAGCGGTAGCGGCCATCGCGCATGCCGATGTCCGCGGGGTTCACGGCAGCGGCGGTGACTCTGATCAGAACCTCACCTGGGCCTGGCTGGGGCATCGCAAGGGTGGTCGGCTTCAGGTTCTCGGGGGGCCCGAACTGCTGGATGGCCATGGCGCGCATCGATGTCATGGCGGCCAGGCTAGGAAGGCTACGGGACGGTGTCGTTAACCTAGATCAATCGCGAGCGCAGCCTGCTCAGTGCCACGGGCGTGATGCCGATGTAGGAAGCGATCTGACGCTGCGTCAAACGTCGCGCGATCGCGGGATGCCCGGTGAGGAAGTTCCGGTAGCGGGTGGCCGCGTCCTCCATGAGCAGTTCGCGTTGGCGGTCCAGTTGTCTGCGATAGGACGCCTCGGTCAGGCGGGTGCTCAACCCCCGCCAGACGGTGCTGCGATCGCACAGATCCCAAAATGCCCGGCAGGAGGCCACCAGCAGTTGGCATGCCTCCAGTGCCTGGGCGGACATGGCGGCGGGAACAGCATCCCGTACGGCGCTGTGCGCGCAGACGAAATGGTCCTCGTGCCGGAAGTCGTAGGTCCACTCCTGGCCGTCCGCTCCCGTGAAGTACAGCCGCACCAGGCCGCGGACGATGAATGCCACATGCTGAGGCGGCTCACCGGCCCGCGCGAGCAACGCGCCCTTGGGCAGCGACATGGGGCGGAACAGTGCCGATGCCGCCCTCGCCTGGTCTGCGGGCATCTTCCCCCACCGGCCCAGGAACCGGAGCAGATGCTCGTGCGCGCCGATCGCCTGCAGCGGCGTCCCCAGGCGAGTGAAGGCGGCGGCGTGGCCGTCGGGGGGCGGCACGAGGTCGCAGGCTGCGGAGAACTCCGAAGTTTCTTAGCACATGTTCCTGGGCGAACGCCGCCTGCTCGTGCAGGACGTCGATCTGGTCCAGGACACAGCGGAGCGCCGCGCGGCGCTCAACCGGCTGCTCCCCGTGCAGCGGTCCGACTTCGCAGGAGGTCAGGCAGACCCGGCCCTGGCTGCAGACGGGGGTCTGCGGGGAGCACGGCGGAGATCCGGAGTCCGTCCGTTCGACAGCTTCGGGCTGGACCACGTCTCCTGCTCGCCCCTGGCGTGTCCCGGTCGCCCGTCCGGAGGCGGGCCGCACAGCCGTCGCCTGACGCCCTCTGGGCCGTGAGCAGCTGGACATCCACTGCAAAAGTGCGCAGCTGCGGCCAGCTACGCACATCGGGGTCCTCACACGGCGGCACGACGGCGTGCGGCACAGTCGCGTGGTGGATGGCGCTGCGCCACCGACCCGAGATGGGTCAGCCGGGGTCCCTTTCGAGTGCAGCCGCAAAGCAGCGGGCGGCGGTTGGCTCGCGCGTCGCTCGGCCATTGTGGATCACCACACGGCAGACTGGACGTGGCTCCTGATGGACACATCGTCACGCCATGGAGGTGCGGCATGAGCATGCTGTCGGCTGATCCGCGGACCTTGGCCCGCGAGGCGTACACCTACCTCTACCCGTTGGTGATGATGGACGTCACCCGCCGGCAGTGCAGCTCACCTTTGGCGGCAGAGAAGCCGGGCTATGGCCTGCCGAACCAGTTCCACCACCTGCGCGAGTTCCCGTCAGCAGAGTTCCGGGCCGTGGTGCGGCCGAACTTCGACACGCTGTACTCCAACGCCTGGCTGGACCTGACCGGCGGCCCCGTAGAACTGCACGTAAGCGACACCGGCGACAGGTACTACATGCTCCCGCTGATGGACATGTGGACCGACGTGTTCGCCACCATCGGCCAGCGCACCACCGGCACCGGCGACCAGGACTACCTGATCGTAGGACCCGACCACGACGACACTGCCCCCGCCGGGGTGACGCTGCTGCGAGCACCCACGCCCTACGTCTGGATCATCGGGCGGACACAGACCAACGGCCTGGCCGACTACGAAGCCGTCTGGGAAGTCCAGGACGGCTACACCCTGAACGCCGTGCCCCCGCGCGGATACGAACTTGACGACCAGATCGACGTCACGGCGGATGCGCTCGCCCTGGTGAACAAGTTCGGAGCGGTCGAGTTCTTCACCTGGGCCTCCCAGGCGCTGGCGGCCAACCCGCCGCACGCGGCGGACTTCTCCATGCTGGCCCGGATCGCGAACCTGGGCATCGTGCGGGGCCGGAAGTTCGACCCCGGCCGCTTCACCGAGGCCGACCTCGCCGAGATCGAGGCCGGCGCGCAGGAGGCCCTCGCCGACATCCTCGGGTCGATGGCCGGCTTCGGCACAGCGGCCAACGGGTGGCGAACCTCTCTCGACACCATGGGCGTCTACGGCAACAGCTACTTCAAGCGCGCCGTCGTCGCTGCTGGTGGCCTCGGCGCCAACCCGCCGGAGGACGCCGTCTACCCGGTCCTGGCCGTCGACGCCGACGGTGATCCCGTCAACGGCGGCCACGACTACCTCTTGCGGTTCGAGGCCGATGCGATGCCGCCCGCCGGCGCCTTCTGGTCGGTGACCATGTACGACGGTGAGGGTTACCAGGTCGCGAACGAGATCAACCGCTTCGCCCTCGGTGACCGTGACGACCTGGCCTACGACGAACAGGACGGCTCGCTCACCCTCTACATCTCGCAGTACAACCCCGGCCCGGACCGGGAATCCAACTGGCTGCCTGCCCCTGCCGGCCCGCTGGGCATCACGATGCGCCTGTACGCACCCCGCCCCGAAGTCCTCGACGGGACCTGGAACCCACCCTCAGTCGCCAAGGCGTGACTTGATCGTTCCCCAGTGGACTCGGGCGGGCGCACTGCTGGATGCACCGAACGAGCCAGGCGACCGCTGTCTCGCTGAGACGCTGCGGCGCAACCGGCTGCATGCCCTGCCCGCGGGGGACCACGACCGCCATGTGATGGGCCTGGTGACTGCGTCCGACCTGCTGGCACGACTCGGCGTCCAAGCACTGCCTGCCCCTGCCCCGCTGCTGGAGCAGCGGGCACTGCGCCCCATCCGCGCCCACCGAGCGGCGTCCCCGCCGTCGAGTTGATGACGGCGCCGGTGCGCTCGGTGCCGGCCGGCGCAGATGCCTGCTGCTGACGCTGCCCTCGTCGCCGTGCGCAACCGCGTGGACGACCTGCCCGTGGTCGACGCCAGGAGGCGGCTGGTTGGCATGGCTTCCTGTGCGACCTGGCCCGGTTGCTACAACGAACTCGCCCAGGAGGCACGGCTCGTGACCCTGACCGGAGACCTCGCGTCGACGCCGCCACTTTGCGGGTCGGCTTCGCCGACGGTCGCCTCCACGTCGAGGCCCGGGTCCGGTGCCGCAGCCAAGCCCTGGATCTGAGGGAACGCATGCACCGCCTCGAGGGCGCCCTCGAGGCGACCTGTGCGCTGCGCTGGGACGTTGACGACACCGCCCCGCACCGCCGCTACCCAGACGACCCGGCGCACGGCGGCTGACGGCGGCGGGTCAGCCGAGCAGGCAGGGCGTAGGGCGCTTGGACGGCTGCTCTTCGCCCAGTGTGCCGTGGCACGCCGGCGCAGTGGGCTCAGTGGTGGTGCTGGCCGATGAAGAACAGGAGCATGATGAAGCCACCGAAGACGTGAAGGCCGATGACGTAGATGAAGGCGCGGACCCAGACACCCTTGCTGATGGCGCGTCGGTTGTGGGCGTCCTCATCGGCGGCGCGGGGCGCGGCGGGGGTGTCGCTCATGGATGGGGCTTCCTTCCGTTCACCTTGTCGCAGGGAAGATCGCGCGTCGCGACCCGAGCCACGCGAGGCGGGCCGGGCGGTGCTCATCGCTCGGCTCCGACGCGCTCTGCGGCCTGCGGCCCGGGGATGAGGCCGTTGCTGTGGAGATGCGTGCGAGCGTAGGTGATGGCGTCCGGGGTGGTGTTGAACACCTGGCCGGCGTCATGGAGCTGGTCAAGTGCACCGAGGGCGTCGAGGCGATTGAGGTGGTCCTCACGGACCCCGGAGACCAGTACCAGCGTCCCTCGCCGGGAAAGCTTTTCGATCGCGTCGCCGAGCACCTTGGCTCCGGAGGCGTCCAAAGCCGACACCCGTGACATGCGCAGGATCACCACGCGCACGTCCGCAGCCTCCGAGAGCTCCAGCAGGAAGCGGTGGGCGGCGGCAAAGAACAGCGGTCCGTCGATGCGATAGGCCACGATGTGCTCACCGAGCAGCGCCTGCTCCTCCTCGTGATGATCGGCGGGAGGGAGGTCAGCATGGAGCGGGACCTGCTCCAGCCGCGTCGCGCGGGCGATCTGACGCAGCGCCAGCACTCCTGCCACAACCATGCCGGCAATGACGGCGTTGACGAGCGTGGAGGCCAGGGTCACCACGGCAGTAAGGACCAGAATCAGCGCTTCGCCGCGACCCGAGCGGGCCAGCGCCTTGAGCGAGCCGACTTCGACCATGCGGACCGCAGTGGCGATGAGTACGCCCGCAAGCGCGGCGAGGGGGATGCCGGAGACCAGCGGCGCGGCGGCGAACACGATGACGGCCAGGACGCCGGCGTGGACCAGGGAGGAGAGCCGGGAGGCGGCGCCGGTGCGGACGTTGACGGCGGTGCGCGCGATGGCGCCGGTGGCGGCGACCCCCCCGAAGAGCGGGGCTGCCAGGTTGGCCAGGCCCTGGCCGAACAACTCCCGGTTGGAGTCGTGTCGTTCGGAAACGCTCATCGCGTCCGCGGCCGAGGCCGACATCAGCGACTCCAGTGCCGCCAGGGCTGCGACCGCGAGCGCGGAGGGCAGCAGGGCGGGGACGTGTCCGGCCTCGAAGAAGCCCAGGGACGGAGCGCGGAGCCCGGACGGCAGGTGACCGATCGTCTTGGTGTCCAGGGGCGCGGCTGCCGTGGCGACGGTCGCCGCGACTACGGCGAGGAGTGAGAAGGGGATCCCGGGCCGCAGCCTGGCCCCGACCAGCATCAGCACCACGACACCGAGAGCGAGCGCGATCGCTGTCCCGTGGGGGTGTGTGGCCCAGGCCGAGATGGCCTTCGCTGCGACAATGGCCGGGTTGTCCCCCGAAGGCTTCGGCACGCCCAGGGCGCTTGGCACCTGCTGCAGGCCGATGACGGCGGCGATGCCGAGAGTGAAGCCCTCGACGACGGAGATGGGGACATAGGCCATCCACCGTCCCGCGCGAAGCAGCGCGAGGACGGTGAGCAGCACGCCGGCGAGCAGACCCACCGTCAGCACGCCGTCGAAGCCGTACTGGTGGATGATCGGGACCAGCACCACGGTCATCGCGCCGGTCGGTCCGGACACCTGGAAGTTCGAGCCGCCGAACAGCGCGGCCAGCGCTCCGGCCACCACGGCGGTGACCAGGCCGGCCTCCGCGCCAGCGCCTGAGGAGATCCCGAAGCCCAGCGCCAGTGGCAGTGCCACGATGGCGACCGTCAGGCCCGCGAGCAGATCCCGGCGGGGGGAGCGTCGCATGGTCCCCAGGGTCTGACGGGTCGGCAGGACGTCGCGCACACGCGCACCGAGCGAAGCAAACGTCGAGGCACTGCGGGTGGTGCTGGTCACGATGCCTTGACCTCGCCGGTCTCCGCTTCACGGAGTTCGTTGAGCAGGTCCTGTTGCTGGGCAATCAGGTCGGTCAGGATGCGGCGGGCCGCACGCATCAGGTCCGCGACGTCCGTTCCGGCCAAGGAATAGACGACGGTTTCAGCCTCGCGGCTGGCGGTGACGATCCCTGAGCGGCGCAGCACCGCCAATTGCTGGGACAGGTTCGAGCGCTCGACGTCGATCTGCGCGAGCAGGTCGCGCACGGGCATCGGCCCGTCCTGAAGCAGCTCCAGCACCCGGATGCGGACCGGATGCCCGAGCATGCGGAAGAACTCTGCCTTCGCCTGGTACAGCGGAACCGGCACGTCTGTCAACTCCCCTGCGGCTTGGGCGCGTCCGAAGTGGGACGTGCGGGGGGAATCGCGCCTCCGCGGTTGCGGGCAGCCAGCAGCGCGGCCCCGAGTTCGTCCAGTGCCGCGGCCATGGCGCCACGGTCGACGCCCTGGCTGGCGTTCTCGAGTGCCTCGCGCGCAGCCCGCAGGCGGGTGCTCGGCGACGCGGCGAACTCGTCCAACCGATTCTCCTGACGTGACTCATCCGAGGGGCCCGCACAGACTCCCGCCTCCTGCAAAGAGCAGGCGCAGCGATCCCGCCAACACCCACCGAATGACACCATCCCATGAATTGAAGAAATCTTCAATTCACTGATATGTGGCTACCTCGGTCAGGGGGCTCGGACGTGGCCGCGGGTTCTCCCCCACGTCGTGGATGCAAGCCCGTCAGCCGCCCGGCTGGGCTCAATCTGCCAGCAGCGTCTGCCCCGTGAGCGCCCAGCGGATGTCCACCACCCCTTCGACGGCGCGGACCAGCCGTGCGGCGATGGGCACCTGAGCGGTGTCGGCAAGGCGTCCGGACAGCGTCACCACGCCTTCCTCGACACTGACCGCAAGCAAGGCGGCGTCCCGGCCGAAGAGCCGATCCAGGACCTCGTGGCGGACCTCCTGCGCAATCGCCTCGTCGGGCCGCAGGAAGACCTTCAACAGGTCGCCCCGGCTGACCACGCCCACCAGAACACCTTCCGCATCCACGACGGGAAGCCGCTTCACTCGCCGCACCGCCATCACCCGGGCGGCTTCGGCCAGCGTGGCATCCGCGTGAACCGTCACGGCCGGGGCCGTCATCAAGTCCCCTGCGGTCACCGCACCGGCTTTGGCCAGATCCTGCAGTCTGCGCAGCTGTTCGATCCGCGGGGGATCCGCGTCGCGGAACTCCTCCTTCGGCAGTAGGTCCGCCTCCGAGACCACGCCAACCACCCGGCCGTCCCCGGCGACCACGGGCACCGCACTCACCTTCCACTGGGACATCAGCACGACGACGTCCCGGAAGCCGGTCTCCTGCCCGACCGAGACGACGGCACGAGTCATCACATCGCTGACCAGGTGCGGCCTTCCGATGCTGTCCATGACGCGCTCCCCGCTTCTCCCCGCTTTCCGGTTGCTGGCCCCAGTCTCCGACGCTCCCGCGTTCACCTGCAGGGGCCGGTCGGCCCAAGAAGCAGGACCGACCGGCTGGATCCTCATCGGCGGACGGCCGGCGACGCGACGCATGTCGCGACGCATGTCGCGACGCATGCCCTGAGAAGGCCGATCCCGCCGCTGCCGAAGGGGATCGAAGCCACGGACCTCCAGGGAGCTGGGTGGCCGGGATGAGTCGGGGCCGTTGGGCCCTCGCCGCGGGCTGCGACCGGACGGAGTATGGCTGCGCGGGGGCCGCACGACTGCCGAGGAGGCAGCTGGCCGTCCTGGTCAGCCCCGGCGACCGGCCCGCGGACTGGCTGCGCGCCGGCCAGGCAATGGAGCGCGTACTGCTGCTGGCGACGGCCACCGGGGTGCGCTCATCCCTACTGCACCAGGCCGTCAAGTGGCCGGACCTGCGCTGGATGCTCCGCGACCCGCGCACCGGCCCCGGCTACGTGCAGATGCTGATCCGCCTCGGCTACGGCCCCGAGGGCGCGGCGTCCCCACGGGCTGACGCCTCGGCGGTGCTGGAGAGCTGACGTGACGTCAGCTCCGCATCGATGATCGCCTGCTGGGCTGGCCAGGGCAGCGTGTCCCCGCGACCTGGATGCCTGTCCTGTGTCCCGGGCCCGCGTGGACTGGGCAGGCAGGTCTGATGGTCCCGGTCCCTGGGGTCCTGACGGCCCTGCCGCGCCGAATCGGCGGCGGGGCAGGCTGGTGCCGCACCAGGAAGCCCACAGTTGAAGGGACATGGAGATGGCCAAGCCGGCGAAGCAGCAGACCTCGCGAATCGTGGTGGGGGTGGACGGCTCGGCGTCCGCGCAGGACGCGCTGCGGTGGGCCCTCGCACAGGCGCGTCTGAGCGGTGCGACGGTGGACGCGGTGGCGAGCTGGGAGCAGCCGATCGCCTATGGGGTCGGCTACTACGTGCCTCTTCCCGAAGGGGAACTCGCCGCCGTCACGGCGAAGATGCTGGCCGAACGGGTGCAGCAGGCACAGGACGATGCGCTGCCCGTGGAGGTGCACCAGCAGGTGGTCGAGGGGCACCCGGCCCGTGTGCTGATCGAGGCCGCGCGCGGCGCGGACCTGCTGGTGCTCGGCAGCCGCGGGCACGGCGGCTTCGCCGGGGCGCTGCTCGGGTCGGTCGGCCAGCACTGCGCCCAGCACGCACCGTGCCCCGTCGTGATCGTGCGCCACGAGGAGAAGTGACCCTTGCTCCTTCCTCTCGGGAAGAAGCCGACCAGAAAGGACCTTTGATGACGCTGCGTCACCGTCTTGTCGGAGAGCTGATGACCACCGCAGTGGTCAGTGCCCGACCGGACACGCCGTTCAAGGAGATCGCCCGCCTGCTGGCCCGCAACGACGTCACCGCGGTGCCGGTGCTGGACGAGCAGGATCGGCCGCTCGGGATCGTGTCGGAGGCCGACCTGATGCGGCACCAGGCCGCTGGGGAGGATCCGGCCGGGCTGCTGCCGCCGGCGGACCTGGACCCGCAGGATCGGGCCCGCAGTAACGGCACCACGGCCGCAGAGCTGATGACCAGCCCGGCTGTGTGCGCCCGGCCTGAGTGGATCGTCGTGGAGGCGGCCCGGGTGATGGACGGCAAGCAGTTGAAGCGACTGCCGGTCGTGGACGAGGCCGGCCGCCTGATCGGCATCATCAGCCGCAGCGACCTGCTGCGGGTGTTCCTGCGCAGCGACCGGGCCATCGGCGAGGAGATCAGGCAGGACCTCATGGTCCGCACCCTGCGCCTGCCGTCCCAAGCCGTCCGTGTGGACGTCCGAGACGGGCAGGTCACGCTCAGCGGGACCCTGGAGCTGCGCAGTGAGCAGGCGGCCCTGGTGCGGCTGTCCCGCGCGGTGGACGGGGTGGTCGCCGTCACCGACCAGCTCAGCCACCGCACGGACGACACTCCTGCGCATGAGCTCGCAGTCGGCGGCCGGTAACAGGCTCACGGCACAGGGCTGGACGTGACGTTCGAGGCGCTGACGCCCCTTCACCAGGGGCGTCAACGCCTCGAACGTCACGTCCAGCCCTGTGCTGCTGCGCGCGCTCAGTGCTCCTGGGTCGGGTGCAGCCTGGTGGCCAGCACCGCTGCCTGCACCCGGCGTTCCACGCCGAGCTTGGCCAGCAGCCGGGAGATGTGGTTCTTGACCGTCTTCTCCGCCAGGTAGAGCTCCTGGCCGATCTGCCGGTTGGTCTTCCCTTCGCCGATCAGCGCCAGGATGTCCCGTTCCCGCGGCGTCAGTGCCTCCAGGGCGGCATCCTCCGGATTCTGCGCAGGCCGCTGGTCCTGGTGGCGCAGGCTGGCCATCAGCCGGGCGGTGGTGGCCGGGTCCAGCATCGACTGCCCGCCGGCCACCGTGCGGACCGCCGAGACGAGGTCGGTGCCGCGGATCTGCTTGAGCACGTACCCGGCCGCACCGGCCAGGATCGCGTCCAGCAGCGCCTCCTCGTCGTCGAAGGAGGTGAGCATCAGGCAGGCCAGCTCCGGGAGTTGGTCCCGCAGCTCCCGGCACACACTGATCCCGTTGCCGTCAGGCAGCCGCACGTCCAGCACGGCGACGTCCGGGCGCAGCGCCNCGCACCGGCCAGGATCGCGTCCAGCAGCGCCTCCTCGTCGTCGAAGGAGGTGAGCATCAGGCAGGCCAGCTCCGGGAGTTGGTCCCGCAGCTCCCGGCACACACTGATCCCGTTGCCGTCAGGCAGCCGCACGTCCAGCACGGCGACGTCCGGGCGCAGCGCCGGGACGCGGGCCAGGGCCTGGGCGGCGGTTGAGGCTTCGCCGACCACCTCGATGCCGTCTTCCGCCTCCAGCAGGTCGTGGACCCCGCGGCGGACCACCTCGTGGTCGTCGAGCAGGAACACCCGGACGGGGCGCAGGGCGGCAGTGGACGTGGCGGGGCCGGCATGGGGCTGATCAGTCATGGGGTCAGCATGGCCCGTGGATCGTCGTCCGTGCCAGGGCCGATGGGCCCTATCTGTGGGAATGGCGACCGCCCTCCCGTCGAGCGGAAGGGCGGTCGGTGCGGCGTGTGAGCTCTGGGTCGGGTCAGGGGGCGAGATCGCGCCGGGCGAGCAGGGGGAAGGCCGCGGCCAGTCCTGCGCCGCCGACGCCCAGCAGGATCGCGACCGGTCCCCACGGCAGGTGGGCGTGGGCGAGGGCGTCACCGGGTGTGTAGTAGTGGAACGGGCTCAGGAAGCGCAGGGGCGCGGCGGGGCTCCACGCCATGGCCACGAAGTTGACGGCGAACCCGACCGCGCCGAACGCGATGGTGGCGCCGATCACTTGGGCACGGCGGCGGCCGGCCGCGGAGATGGCGAGGGCGGGCCCGAGCAGGCACCAGGTGAAGCAGCACCCGAGGACGCCGGCGAGGAGGACTCCGCGCAGCGGCACGGCCTGGTGCAGGCTCGGGGACAGCCACACGCCCGCGGCGACGGCGGCGGTCGCCGCCGCGTTGAGCAGCAGGACGGTCAGGACGACCGCGGCCGCGCGCTCGGCGATCAGTCGGGCCCGGCTGATCGGACGGACCATCAGCAGTTCGATGGTCCCCGCCTCGACATCGGCGGCCACCGCCGCGGCGGCCAGGGAGCCGATGGCAGTCAACTGCAGGGCGATCCAGAAGGGGTGGACCAGTCCGGCGCCGAGCAGGCCCGGGTAACTGGCCAGGGAGACGTCGCCGGTGGACCCCGAGAATGCCTTGAAGGCACTGGGCGTCTTGCCGATGGTCCCGGTGAACAGCTGAGCGGGCGGCACCGTGCGGGCGACGACCACGATGAGGGCTTCGAAGAGCACCATGCCCGCAGCGAGCATGGCCAGCATGCGGCGTCGGCGGTGCAGTGCCAGCCAGAGCAGGGGGAAGTGTCGTCTCACCGCTGTACCTCCGCAGGCTGGCCGTGGCCGGCGTCCCCGGCTCGGTAGAGGTCGAGGAACGCCTCGTCCAGTCCGGCCTCCTCGACGCACAGGTCGGCGACCGGCAACGCGGCCAGCAACTCCCTCAGTGCGCCCACCAGTTGATCGGGCGGGACGAGCAGGGTCACCTCGTCGCCCCGCCAACTGGGTGACCACTGGTCGGCGGCGCCCAACGGGCGGGCGCCGCCACGGTCGGCCAGGACCAGGCGTACCCGACGAGCGCGGGCCTCGCGCAGCGCGGCCACCGCCTGGACGGTGACCAGCCGGCCCGCGCCGATGATCGCCACGCGACGGCAGGCACGCTGCACCTCGGGCAGGACATGGCTGGAGAGCAGCACCGTCCGCCCGGCCCTGGCGGTCTCATCCAGCAGGGCGAAGAAGGTCTCCTGGACCAGGGGGTCCAGCCCCTCGGTGGGCTCGTCGAGGATCACCAGTTCCGGCTCGTGCTGGAACGCCTGGACCAGGCCGATCTTCTGCTTCATGCCGCGCGAGTACTCGCGCACCGGCCTGGCCAGATCACTCGCGGACAGGGACAGGCGCTCGCACAGCTCGGCCCGGCGCGGGGTCGGCGCGCCCTGCAGGTCGCCGAGCAGCCGCAGCGTCTCGGTGCCGGTGAGCTCCGGGTACAGGCGCAGTTCGCCCGGCAGGTAGCCGATCCGGGGTGCGAGCGCGCGGTGCTGGGAGACGGGGTCCAGGCCCAGCACCCGCAGGCGGCCGCCGGTCGGGCGCAGCAGGCCGACCAGGCAGCGCAACGTGGTGGTCTTGCCGGCCCCGTTGGGGCCGAGGAATCCGAAGACCTCGCCGCGCTCGATCCGGACGGTGAGCCCGGTGACGCCGACGTTGCGCCCGTAGGTCTTGTCCAGTTCCTCGACGTCAACGGCCGCGGTCTCTTCGGTCGGGGCCTGGTGGACGACCTGAGTGGTCATCAGGCTCTCCCGTCGGCGAGCGGGACCACGGCGACGGGGCAGGAAGCGCGGTGCAGGACCGCGTGCGCGACGCGCCCGAGACCGCCGTGGCGTCGGCGGACGCCGAGGACCAGCAGATCCGCGTCCGCACCGGCGCGGACGAGTGCCTCGGCGGCCGGGCCGGGCACGGCCTGCCCCTGCACTTTGACCCCGGGAGCCGTCTGCTCCAGGTCAAGCCCGCAGGTCACCGCGGCGACCAGAACCTCTGCGCGGTGCTGCGCGCTGGAGGAGTCGCCCACTGCCGAGAGTCCGACCACCTCCCAGTCCGGTTCCCATGCGTGGACCACATCCAACTCCGCCCCCCGCAGGGCGGCCTCCGCGGCGGCGAACTCGCCCGCGGCGCCTGGCGGCTGGTGGGCGCCCAGGCCCAGCACCACGCGCCCGACAGCGGAGCCGGAAGCGCCTTCGGGGACGATGACGACGGGGAACAGTGCGTGTGCGGCCACGCGCTGACTGATCGAGCCGAGCATCAGGCCTTTCATCGCGCCGAGCCCGCGGATGCCCATCACCAGAAGCGCGGCTTCGCGTCCGGCCTCCAGCAGAGCCGGCACCGTCTCCTGGGCCAGGGTCTCGGTGGTCACGTGCAGGCCAGGGTGGGCTGCGCGGGCCGCGTCGGCCTGGTCGGTGAGCATCTGCCGTGCGGCGTCGCGTGCCCGGACGGACGAATCGTTCGCGTCGTGCTCGGTGCCCGCCTCATAGCGTTCCCACAGTGAGGCGTGCACCAGGCGCAGGGCCGCCCCGCGCAACACAGCTTCGTTCGCCGCCCAGGTCACTGCCTGTTCGGCGGCTCGTGAGCCGTCCACCGCCACCACAACCTGAGTCATCACGTCGCCTTCCACGCGCGTTGGCCGAGCCTTGTCTTCTCGCAGGGCCACTTCACCGCTTCTGCCGCCGTGGTGACAGGGCCGATAGGCCCTGGTTGGCGGCCCGTCCGGGCCGGATGGACGCGGGGCGGGCCGCCTCGCTCCGCCTGGCTCTCAGGGGGATGCCAAGAGGGAAGGCAGGATGCGGTGACCGGTGACGCACTCGGCTCGCAGGCGGAGATCCGCGCCCGGTTGCGCCGGTTCTCTGGCTGATGGGGACATAGGTTCGACGACGGCCTGGCCGAGGACGGTGACCGTCCAGCCGCTACCGTCCGACGCGTCGATCTCCCCCGCCTCGAAGGCAACGATGGTCCCGTCGACGGCGTGGGCGACATCCTCTGGGCCGGGAAGCAGCAGGAGGAACCCGCCGGGGCGGTCGAAGGAGAAACGCATGGGCAGGACGGCCGGCAGGGCCGCGGCCGTGTAGACCAGCCGGCCGACACGGGCGCCGGCCAGCAGTTGCAGGCATTCGCGCTCGGTGAGCGGCTCTCGGGTGCTGGTCATGGCTCGAGTCTCGCCTGCACGGCTGGCTGCCTGCATGAGCCGGAAGACCCGAGCCGCGGCCGAACGGCCCCTACCGCGGAAGGGCTTTCGGGGTGATTTGAGCCGCTTGCGGACGCGGCTACGCCAGGAGTCGGTCGGGGGCCGCCGGTTCGCTGGGTCACGCGGACGACGGCGATCGCCATGAACGTGGGTGAGCGAGCTCGCGGTGGACCGCCGGCGTCGGCAGCAGGCGTTGGGGCTGTTCGGTGGCCGGACGATGCGAGGCGCAACCGCCACCGCGTCCACCCCTCCGCGGCTCCTCCGCCGCGTCCCGCTGCGCGCACACGTCGCCGGGCGCTTTTGCCGCATGGCCCGGGCAGGTGCCCCCGTCGCGGGCAGTTCCCGGTCAGGGCCGCTGCGGAGGTCCGGCGAGTGGCGTGCGCACCGGCGCGGCGACGCCGACGAAGACGACGAGCTGGTGGCCGCCGGGGTTGGTCTGGATCGGGACGGTCTTCCAGTTGTTGGCCAGCCACACGTTGCCCGAGGGATCGATCTGCACGCCCGTGTTCCGGACCAGTCCATCGCTGCCGTAGCCCGTCGCGGGCGGGGAGATGGGCTGCCCGGTCCGGTAGCCCGGTGGGCACGAGGAAACGCGCGCGCCGCACAGCTCCGCGAGCCGCTGGCCACCGAAGTTCGCCACCCACACGTGGTCGTCCCCGTCGATTGCCACACCCCACGGCAGGACCAACCCGCCGTTGGTGAACGGCGCGGGCGCTGGTGTCCCGTTGGGCCGGATCATGACGACGCCGGGACGTCGGCCGCCGCCGGGGGACTTGTGCAGCGCCGCCGCCAGGTCAGCCGTTGTATTGCCCTCACAGGGCACCGGCAGGACCTGGTTGTCCGCGACCCACAGGTTCCCCTCGGTGTCCGAGGCGATTCCCAGCGGCCGGTGCAGCCCCGGTGGGGTGACCGTGCGCAGCGGCCGGCCGTTCGGCGCGAGCTCGACCACGTTGTCGCTGCCGTTGCCGGTCACCCAGGCCCGGCCCTGCGCGTCGATGGCGATGTCGAAGGGCTTGACCAGGCCGGTGCCGGCGAGTGGGAGGTTACGCGCGGCCGCCGGGTGCCCGTCGGGGATGCGGGTGACACTGCGGTTGCCGCAGTTCGCGATCCAGATGTTGCCCGCCCGGTCGGCCACGGTGCCCTGCGGCTGACTGATGTCACCGAACCGCCAGCCGGTCGCAGGTGACAGCGCGCGCCCGTCGGCGGCGAATGCCGAGAAGGAGTGATCGTGCTGGCTCGGATCCACCGGGCATCCCTTGCCCTGGAAGCCGAAGTTGGAGACCCAGGCGCGTCCTGAGCGGTCGACCGCGATGCCGAACCCGGGCCCGTAGAGTCCGCCGCCCGGATACGGCGCGCCCGGAAGATCCGCACCGGTGGGCGAGAGGGCGAGGACGGAACGTCCGCCGCAGACCGTGTGCAGGGGGTTGAGCGCGTACCGATAGTTGTTGCTGACCCAGGCGTTGCCGGCAGCGTCGAAAGCGATGTTGCCGGGGCCGTTGACCTCGTGACCGTTGCCGTCGTACCGCAGAGCCAGCGTCCACGCGTCGGGGGCGGCGCGAAGGACCGGCCGGTACACCACCTCGGTCCGGGCCAGCGCGAACAATGCCGCCACATGGTTGCCCGGAGCGCGGGCGATGTCGGCGACGGCTTGGAAACTGTCCGCGGGCCGCGGCCCGCCGGGCGGCTGGGCCAGGCGCAGCAGGGCGTCGCAGCCACGGCCACGCGCACAGACCGCGAGCAGGTCGGCCAGGGTGTTGAACGCGGCCAGCGTCGAGGTCTGCGCCCCGTTCGGCGGCGCGCCCAGGAGCGGCGCCACGCTGCCGGTGCGGACGTCGGCCATGTTGTGGGAGATCGCGGCGGCGTTCGGCACGCCAGGGCTTTCGCCGGCAACCTCCCCACCACGCATGAACTGTGCGAACGAGTACCCGGCGGCCACCGTCGTGCGCTCGTTGACCACGATGTCCCCCGCGGCGGTGACGCCCAGTGCGGCGGCGAGCCGCAGGCCCGCTCCGCCATCAGCGGTCAGATACAAGGTCGCCCCGGGCTCGGTAGGCCGGCGGTACCTCAGGTGGAACCTCCCGTCCACGCCCGTGCAGCCGCGGGCCAGGACCCGCGGGTGCCCGCCCGAACGGGTGCCCGCCTCCAGCAGGGCGACCTGCATGCTCGGCAGGGGCGTCGTGCCGCTGCGCACGACGCCGTCCTGGGTGAGCAGGGTGGGGTGTCGCTCCGATCCGCCGGCGTTCGGGATCCCTCCCGCGGCCATGCAGGTGAGGACGGTCGCGACCAGGAGCAGCTGATGACGTCGACGCATGAAGGAACTGTCACCCACCTGCAGCTCACCCGCTGAACGGACTCGTTGTACCGAGCGAAGATCACCTCAATGGTTCAGCCGACGTTCTCCCTCGTCTGAATGTGGGGCCCCCTGGCGTGGCCGGATCCTGGGGGCACGGCCGCCTCCACTGACACACCGTCAACTGACGCGTGAGGCGACGGCACCCAGGAACGTCGGCAGTGCACACCCCACCGGCCCCCGTCAGGCCGGAGGCGGCACACACAGCCGAAGGCGTCGGACGTCACCTGCGGGAGCGCCACTCACGTGGCTCGTGCACGTGTCGCGGGCACGCGGACGGCTGCGGCTCGCGCGTGTTCCGCTCGAGGAGTTGGCACGGTGTCCGGGTGAACGCGGGTGCCGGTGGTACCCAGGAGGATCCCGGTGACGTCATCGAGAGCGCCGATTGCCGCGGCCGCTCCGGTGCGCTCGACGAATCGGGCCGCGGCCTCGGCCTTCGGCCCCATGGATCCGGCGGGGAAGTGGCCGGCGCGAAGACGGGACGGGGTCGTGGCCCGGATGGGGCGGGCATGCGCGGTTCCGTGGTCGAGCTGGATGCAGGGCACGTCGGTGAGGATCAGCAGGAGGTCGGCCTTCACCTGTTCGGCAAGCAGTGCGGCCGTCAGGTCCTTGTCGACGACGGCCTCGACGCCGTGCAAGGTGCCGTCGGGCTGTTGGACGACGGGGATGCCGCCGCCTCCCGCGCACACGATGATCGTGCCGGCGTCCAGGAGGGTGGTGATGAGGTCGGCCTCCACGATGCCGTGGGGCTCGGGTGAGGGGACCAACCGGCGCCACCGGTCGCCGTCGGGGGCGATGGCCCAGCCGCGGTCGGTGGCGAGGTGCTGGGCCTGGTCCCGGGTGTAGACGGGGCCGACGAACTTGGTGGGGTGGCCGAAGGCCGGATCCCGGGGGTCGATGAGGGTCTGGTTGAGCAGGCAGCCGATCGGACGGCCGGGCCGGGTGTTGTGCAGGGCCTGGGTAAGCCAGTAGCCGATCATGCCCTGGGTTTCGGCGCCGAGGACGTCGAAGGGATAGGGCCGCGTCAGTGCGGGGTCGGCTGCGCTCTCCATCGCCAGAAGCCCGACCTGCGGGCCGTTGCCGTGGGTGATGACGAGTTCGTGTTCGCGGGCGAGCGGGGCGAGCGCTGCCGCTGCGTGCTGGACCTGGAGGGCGTGTGGGGCGGCGTCGGGGCTGCTGCCGCGGGGCAGCAGCGCGTTGCCCCCGAGGGCGACGACGATGCGCATGGTGAGGGTCCTTACCGTCCGAGGGTGGCGACGAGGACGGCCTTGATGGTGTGGAGCCGGTTCTCGGCCTGGTCGAAGACGAGGGAGTGGTCGGATTCGAAGACCTCGTCGGTGACCTCCAGGGCATCCAGGCCCGTGAGTGCGTGGATCTTCTGGCCGAGGTCGGTGGCGCGGTCGTGCAAGGCGGGCAGGCAGTGCAGGAACTTGACCCGCGGGTTCCCGGTCGCCTTCAGCACGGCCTCATTGACCTGGAACGGGCGCAACTGCTCGACGCGTTCGGCCCACAGCTGCTCGGGCTCGCCCATGGACAGCCACACGTCCGTGTAGAGGAAGTCGACGCCGGCCACGCCTTCTTCGACGTCCTCGGTATGGGCGATCCGGGCGCCTGAGCGGTCGGCCAGGAGGCGGGCTGTGGCCGTCGTCTCGTCGTCGTTCCACAGGGATTGGGGGGCGACCATGCGCACGTCCATGCCCAGCAGCGCCGCGGTGACAAGGAGGGAATTGGCGGTGTTGTTGCGGGCGTCCCCCAGATAGGCGAAGGAGACCTGGTGCAGCGGCTTGTCGCTGTGCTCGCGCATGGTGAGCATGTCGGCGAGCATCTGGGTGGGGTGCCACTGGTCGGTCAGGCCGTTGTACACGGGCACGCCGGAGTAGGTCGCCAGGTCTTCGACGCGGTCCTGTGCGGTGCCGCGGTACTCGATGGCATCGAACATCCGGCCCAGGACGCGGGCGGTGTCACGCAGCGACTCCTTGTGGCCGAACTGGCTTCCGGCCGGGTCCAGGTAGGTGGTGTGCGCGCCCTGCTGGTGCGCCGCCGTCTCGAAGGCGCAGCGGGTGCGGGTGGAGATCTTCTCGAAGATCAGCGCGATGTTCCGGCCGGTCAGCCGCTGCTGCTCGGTGCCGGCGTACCGGGCCGCCTTCAGTTGGGCGGCCAGGTCCAGGAGGAAGGTGAACTCCTGGGCGGTGAAGTCGAGTTCCTTCAGGAAGCTGCGGCCCAGCATGTTGAACGCCATCGGGACTCCAAGGCAGACGAGGGTCAGGTCCGGCGGCGGCTCAGTCGTTTGCCCGGACCGCGGGAGGGGGTCAACAGCACTGTGCCTGCCTCGCGGTGCGGGGACTGGGCCGCGAACGTCCCGTGCAGGGGGGACCTTCGGCCCTGACCGCCGAGCCGTGCGTCCTGACCCTCGGTGGCCGGGACCGTCCGGCCCCCGGAAGGGGACTTTCGGCCCCCGCCCGGCTGCGCGGCGGCGCACCAGGATCAGTGCGTCCGTCTCCGTGCACCACCACTCTCAGGAGCTCCCGTGTTCCGCGCTCGCCCGCCTCAGGATCAACGTCCGGCCGGTGCCTCGATGTTCGGCCTGCCTACCGCCACCGCGCTCATCGTGGGCAGCATCATCGGCACCGGGGTGTTCGCGCTTCCCTCGGTGCTCGCGCCGTACGGCCCGATCTCGCTTGTCGCGTTCGTCGCCGTCACCGTGGGCGCGCTGGCGCTGGCGCTGACCTTCGGAAGGCTGTCGCAGCGCGTGCGCGGCAGCGGCGGGCCGTACGTCTACGCGCGGGAGGCCTTCGGCGAGTTCGCCGGTTTCCTCAACGCCTGGTCGTACTGGATCACGGCGTGGGCCGGCAACGCCGCCATCGCCGTTGCCTGGGTCGGCTACGTCGAGGTCTTCGTCAACACCGGCCACCACAAGTGGATCTCCGCTGCGATCGCGCTGGCGGGGCTGTGGATTCCGGCGGTGGTGAACCTGGCCGGCCTCAAGTCCATGGGCGCCTTCCAGATCGCCACCACAGTCCTGAAGTTCGTGCCGTTGATCCTCATGGCCACCCTCGGCCTGCTCTTCCTGCACCCGCACAACTTCGGGCCGTTCAACGCCTCCGGCACTTCCCCCCTCGGCGCCGTCTCGGCCGCCGCGGCCATCGCCCTGTTCAGCTACATCGGCCTGGAGACCGCCTCGGTGGCCGCCGGACGCGTCCGCAATCCCGAGCGCAACGTTCCCCGTGCCACCGTCTACGGCACCCTGGCCTGCGCCGCCGTCTACCTCCTGGGCACCCTCGCCGTCTTCGGCGCCGTTCCCCACGCCCAACTCCTCACCTCCACTGCGCCGTTCACCGACGCCGCCAACGCCATGGCCGGCGGGACCTGGGCCGGCAACCTGGTCGCCGTCGCCGCGATCGTCTCCGGCATCGGCGCGCTCGGCGGCTGGACCATGATCTGCGCGGAGATGCCGGACGCCGCCGCCCGCGACGGCCTGTTCCCGCAGGCCTTCGCCCGCAGGCACCGCGACGTCCCCGTGTTCGGCATCCTCTCCTCCACCGTCCTGGCCTCGGCGATCACCATCGCCGCCTACAGCAACTTCACCCACGTGTTCACCGCGATCGTCCTGCTCAGCGTGCTCACCGCCGCCATCCCTTACCTGTTCTCCGCCGCCGCGCAGCTGTACTGGCTGCTCACCCACCGGCGCGAGCTCGCCCCGGGCCGACTCGCCCGCGACCTGGTCGTCGCCGGCCTCGCCCTCGCGTTCTCCTACTGGTCGATCCAGGGCAGCGGCTACCAGACCGTCTACTACGGCCTGTTCGCGGTCCTGCTCGGCGTGCCCGTCTACATCTGGCTCAAGCAGCACCGTGGCGAATACGGGGAGAACGCCCTGCCCGGGCCGGTGCCGCTGCGCCCTGCGGGCAGCGACCTGCCCGAACAGCCCGCCGCCTGAGCCACCGTCACCTCCCAGGAGTACCAGCCATGTCCACCCTCCGCGTCGACTCCGAGGTCGGCACCCTGCGTCAGGTCGTCCTGCACCGCCCGGGCCTGGAACTGTCCCGGCTGACCCCGCGCAACGTCGACTCCCTCCTGTTCGACGACATCCTGTGGGCCGAACGCGCCCGCCGCGAGCACGACGCCTTCGCCCAGGTGCTGCGCGACCACGGCGTCCGTGTCCACTACTTCGTCGACCTGCTCGCGCAGACGCTGGACATCCCCGAGGCCCGCCAGTGGGTCCTCGACCGGATCGTCACCCCGCAGACCGTCGGCCCGGCCCTGGTGCGGCCTCTGCGCGAGCGCTGCGCGATCGCCGAGAGCACCACCTTGGCCACCTACCTGATCGGCGGCGTCCTCAAGCACGACCTGCACCCCAAGAGCGCCCACAGCCTGGTCTGGAACACCCTCACCGACGAGGACTTCGCGCTCACCCCGCTGCCCAACCACCTCTTCCAGCGTGACAACTCCTGCTGGATCGGGAACCGGGTCTCGATCAACCCCATGGCCAAGGCGGCCCGGCGCCGGGAGACCGTGCACAGCGCGGCCATCCACCGCTTCCACCCCCTGTACGCCGGCACTCGCCCCCCGCTGCTCGACGGGACCACGATGACCGGCCCCGCCACCGTCGAAGGCGGCGACGTCCACGTCCTTGGCCCCGACGCGGTGATGATCGGCATGGGGGAACGCACCAGCCCCCAGGCCGTGGAACTGCTCGCCCAGCGCCTGTTCGACGCTGGGAACATCCGCCGCGTCCTGGCGGTGCAGCTCCCGGCCAGCCGCGCGTTCATGCACCTGGACACGGTGCTGACCATGGTCGACCGCGAGGCGTTCGCCCGCTACCCCGGCCTGCCGCCGCTTCGGTCGTGGACGCTGACCCCCGCCTCCGACCGCCCGGCCGGGTTCGACGTCCGCGAGAACGACAGCCTCGAGACCGCCCTCGCCGACGCCCTGGGCGCCGACAGCGTCCGCATGCTCAGTGCGCCGCTGGACCCCCGCGCCGCCGAGCGCGAGCAGTGGGACGACGGCAACAACTTCCTCGCCCTCGCCCCGGGCCTGGTCGTCGGCTACGAACGCAACACCACCACCAACACCTACCTCAACGACCAGGGCATCAAGGTCATCCCGATCGCCGGCGGGGAGCTGGGCCGCGGCCGCGGCGGGCCGCGCTGCATGACGTGCCCCATCCAGCGCGACGCGACCTGACGAGCCGTCAGTACCCGCTCGGCGGGCCGCGCCCTCGGCGTCGCCTGCCGGGCACCCCGCTCTGCCGCGCACCCCTCCCGATCAGGCATACTCCTCGGTAAGAGGCAGGTGGATCACAGGGAAGGGCGTGCATGGGCGGCAGCGAGGGCACCTCTGTCCCTGGCGGTGAGCGCACCGGCGGGGTCCCGCAGTTGCGCCTGGACGCGCTGCTCGACGAGTTGCACGCGCAGGTGCAGCGGGTGCGCGACACCCGCGACCGGGTGCAGACCCTGCTGGAGGCGGTGCTGGCCATCGGCTCCGAGCTGGACCTGGAGACCGTGCTGCGGCGGATCGTCCAGTCTGCGGTCGACCTGGTCGACGCACGGTACGGCGCATTGGGCGTTCTCGGCGAGGAAGGCACCATCCGCCAGTTCATCACCGTCGGCATGGACGAGGAGACCATCGCCCGCATCGGCCACTACCCGCGCGGCGAAGGCATCCTGGGCCTGCTGATCCGCGAACCCCGACCGCTGCGGCTGACCAACCTGGGCGAGCACCCCGCCTCCTCCGGGTTCCCGCCCGGCCACCCGCCGATGCGCACCTTCCTCGGCGCCCCGGTCCGCATCCGGGACCAGGTCTTCGGCAACCTCTACCTCACCGACAAGCACGGCGGCGCCGACTTCGACGCGGACGACGAGACGGTGCTGCGCACCCTCGCCGCGGCTGCCGGTGTCGCCATCGACAACGCCCGCCTGTACGAGGACGCGCGGCGCCGCCAGCAGTGGCTGGCCGCGAGCGTGGACCTCACCCGCTCCCTGCTCTCCGGCACCGACACCCCGCAGGTGCTGCACACCCTGGTCGAGACCGTCCGGACCATCGCGGACGCCGACCTGGCCACCCTCGCGGTCCCGGTGCGCGGCACGGAGGACCTGGTGGTCGAGGCCGCCGCCGGACCGCACGCCGCCGCCGTCCAGGGCCTGGCCCTGAGCGACGGCACACTGGCGGCCAAGGTCTTCCGCAGCGGGGAGCCCATCACCAGCGACCGGCTGTCCAGCGACCCCCGCGCCGAGGGCGGCAGCGCCTCCGTGGTCGAGCTGGGCCCGGGCTTCTTCGTCCCCCTGGGCACCGGCGGCGCCGTCCGCGGCGTGCTCCACGTAGCACGCCACCCCGAGGGACAGCCGTTCACCGACACCGTGCTGGAAATGATCGCCGGCTTCGCCGGGCAGGCCGCCCTGGCCCTGCAGCTCGCCGAACACCGGCGCGAAGCCGAGCAGTTGCTCGTCATGGACGACCGCGACCGGATCGCCCGCGACCTCCACGACCTCGCCATCCAGCGACTGTTCGCCTCCGGCCTGAGCCTGCAGGCCGTGCTCGGCCGCATCGCCGACCGCCCCGAGGCCGCCCAACGGGTCCAGCGCGTCGTGGACGACCTCGACGAGACCATCAAGACCATCCGCGGCACCATCTACTCCCTGCACCAGCGCGACCGCGAATCTGCCGCGACCACACTGCGGGCCCGGCTCCTGGCCGAGACCGACCAGGCCGCCGAGGGCCTCGGCTGCACCCCCGCACTGCGGATGACCGGGCTCCTCGACACCCTCGTCCCCGACGACCTGGCCGACGACCTCCTGGCAGTGCTGCGCGAAGCGCTGTCCAACGCCGCCCGCCACGCCCACGCCACGGCCGTCGACGTCACCGTGGACGTCACCGCCGACACGGTCCGTCTGCAGGTCACCGACAACGGCCGGGGGATCGATCCCGGCAGCACCCGACGCAGCGGGCTCGACAATCTGCGCACCCGCGCCGAGCAACGCGGCGGCACGTTCGCGACCCACCGCAACCACCCCAGCGGCACCCGTGTGGAGTGGGCCGCTCCCCTGCCCTCCACGGCATAGTCAGCGCCCGGCGGCGATCAGGCGCGGGACGACAGGACCGATGTCGGCGCCCCTTGCGGGACCGGTGCCGGCTGATCGGTCGGGAGGCGAGGGCACTCAGCCGATCACCCGAGGCGGTAGCCGGTGACCAGATCCGCACGGATGCGGACCACGTGCTCCATCTCGCCACCCATCCACGGCTGCAGCGCCTCCTGGTAGCGGCGTAGTTCCTCGGGGTCGGTCACCAGCGTGGCCACGCCGGTGACCACCACGCTCCACCCCGACCGCGCGACCGGATCCAGCGCGTCCGCCTCGTAGGCCACCACCGCCCTGTCCTGCGCCGGCCCCAGCAGCGCCGCCCCACGGTGCGTGCGAATCACGACGCATCCGTCGTCGACCAGGTGGTTCACCGGCCGGATCGCCGGCAACGCGCGATGGCTGAACACCACTCGGCCGTACGACACGCTGCCGAGCAACCGCCACGCCTCCTCCCGGGACAGCTCCCCCACACGCGAGGACGCACCAGCCGAAGCGGCACTCGGCTGCGCCGCGCTGCCCGCAGAGCTGTGTGCCGGACCGGTGGAAGGTGTCGTGATGTGCATGAGGCCCATGAACGCATGAGCGCCGGTCGGCTGCCTAGGGCCGATGGTCCCTATGTCACGACCGGCCCTGCCCTGCCGCCAAGCGCCCGGCTCCACGGCTTTTGTCCCCCGAGGCGTATCCGCCCAGCGGTCCCTGCCGACGAAGCCGGTCGGACCCACCTCAGGGGACGCCATGGGGCCACAGGTCCCCGCCTCGGGGGCCCTTGGACCCCGATCAGCCCCCGGAGGCTCCTCGCTGCTCCGAAAGGGTGTCCTCGCCTGCTAAACCAGTGACGGCCGAGCGCGCGCCAGCGCCACTTCGGTCCTCTCCCACTCAAACCCCTGTTCCCTTTGGAGCTGCCATGCTCTCCGCTGAATCGGCTGCCGTCATCCGCGCCACCCTGCCCGTCGTGGGCGCGCACCTCGATGAGATCACGAGCCGCTTCTACGCCACGATGTTCGCCGACCGACCCGAACTGCTCGACGGCATGTTCAACCGCGGCAACCAGGCCAGCGGAGCACAGCGCCAGGCCCTGGCCGGCTCCATCGCCGCCTACGCCGGCGCCCTGGTGCACGACCCCCTGGCCGCACCCGACGCGCTGCTGGCCCGCATCGCACACAAGCACGCCGCCGTCGGCGTCACCGAGGAGCAGTACACGATCGTCCACAAGTACCTCTTCTCCGCGATAGCCGAAGTGCTCGGCGAGGCGGTGACCCCCGAGGTCGCCGCGGCCTGGGACGAGGTGTACTGGCAGATGGCCGCCGCCCTCATCGCCCGCGAGGCGCGTCTGTACCAGGCCGCCGACGTCACTCCCGGCGACACCTGGCGCCCCTGGCAGGTCGTCGAGCGCCGCCAGGAGACCCCCAACACCATCTCCTTCCTGCTGCGCCCCGCAGACGGCCGCCCCGCCCCGCGCGCCCGCGCCGGACAGTACGTCAGTGTGCGGCTGCGCATGCCCGACGGCATCCACCAGTTGCGCCAGTACAGCCTCTCCAGCGACCCCGGCAGCGACACCGACCTGCGCCGCATCACGGTCAAGCGGGTCACCGGCGAGAGCGGCCCCGACGGAGAGGTGTCCCACCTGCTGCACACGGCCGTCCGCGACGGCGACACCCTCGTGTTGTCCGCGCCCTTCGGGGACGTCGTCCTGGACGAGACGGACCAGCCGCTCGTGCTTGCCTCGGCTGGAATCGGCTGCACCCCCATCGTCGGCATGCTGGACCACCTGGCCGCCACCGGTTCCACGCGCAGGGTGCTGACACTGCACGCGGACCGCTCCCCCGCCGACCACGCCCTGCGGGCCGAGACCCGCCAGCTGGTCACCCAACTGCCCAACGCGGCAGTCCAGTTCTGGTACGAGCACCCCGGCGCCGAGGAACCTGACGCCAAGGTCGGGCTGATGGACCTGAGCGAGCTGGCCCTGCCCGCGCGCGCCCAGGTCTACCTGTGCGGGCCGCTGCCGTTTCTGCGAGCCGTCCGCGCCCAGTTCCGACACGCAGGCGTTCCCGCCGAGCGGATCCACTACGAGGTCTTCGGCCCCGACCTGTGGCTGCCCGACGCGACCGCCTGACCAACAACCACCCCGTCCCCTCGGGGCCAAGCGCACCACCTGGCCGCCCCGCGCACCCGCCACAACAGTTGAGGCCGCGAACGCGGCCCCGGCTCTGCCCGCGGTCGGCGACTGGGCCTGAGCCGGCAGACGTGGCAGGGCCGGTCGCCGTGTCCCCGACCGGCTGTCTGCAGGCGGCAAAGGCAGCGGTGAGCCGCAGGTTCGGTTCGGCCGGTAGCGCGTGGGCGTGGGGTGCTCCCGCGGCGTCCGGGGGGATTCCGCGGGAGCCGACCTAAGGGTTTCATGAGCGCGTCACAGACGGGTGGCCTGCGGCGGTGGCGGAGATGCGCCTGACGCAACTGCGCCAACCCAGCTGTCACAAGGACGACTTGCCAGGCTTTCAGTGGCAGCCGTTGCGCGAATTGGCCCGCTGAGGCGGTCCTGGGTCCAGTGCAGCAGGCCGGGGACGAGCGCGGAGCCGGGGGCGACGAGACCGAGGTGGCCGCGTCCGGGCTAAGGGCGGTACTCGAGCCGCCGCCACGTGGCTCCAAACTCCGACGGGCAGCGGACAAGCACCAAAGGCGGGCAGATTCTGGACCTGGTCCAGCAGGCCCGCCGGGACGGCGTCACCTCCAGCGGCCAGTTCGCCTGGCTGGCCGCACGGCATGACACCCAGCCGGCCGCATGCCGGCCTCTTCGCCCACTTCTGGCGCCTGAGCCCATCGAGAGCGGCAGCTACGTACTGGTGGGCCTGCGGCTTCGGGGCCCTCGCCGTCGAGTGGATCCGCCGGCACGCCGGCTGACGCGGGCATCGCGGCCGCCGGCATCGCAGAAGCGGTTCGCGACTCGGGCCGCGTCGGGCCATCGGCCTGCCTGCGGCACCTCACCACCAACTGATCCCGCGCACGCCGAAACACTGCTTCCGGCGAGCATGGCACCGTGGCGGCGCCGAACGTCGGTCCCCCGGTGGCCTCGAACGCGCGGGCAGTTCTCAGCGCAGGTCGAAGACAAGGCGGGCCGACACCTTGCCGGCCAGCACCTCGTCGAAGCAGGCATTGACCTCCTCCAGTTGGCGGCTCTCCCGGATCACACGGGTACGTCCGAGCCGGTGCAGCCGGAACACCTCGGCGAGGTCCTGGCGGGTGCCGACGATCGAACCGATCACCTTGGTGCCGTTCAGCACCGTGTCGAAGACCGGCAGTTCCAGCCTGCCCTCGGCGGGCAGGGCGACCAGCACCAGCGTGCCGCCGCGCCGCAGCGCGCCGTAGGCGGCCTGGAAGGACGCGTTGCTCACGGCGAGCGAGATCGCTGCGTCCGCGCCACCGAGCTTGTGCGTCTCGGCGACCACATCCTGGGTGCGGGCGTCGATGACGTGGTCGGCGCCGAGCTCACGGGCCAGCGCCAGCTTCTCATCGGTGACATCCACGGCAACGGTCTCGGCGCCGGCGATCCGCGCATACTGCAGCGCCAGGTGACCGAGACCGCCGATGCCGGAGACCAGCACACGTGCGCCCGGGCGGGCACCGGAGACCTTGACCGCCTTGTAGGTGGTCACCCCCGCACAGGTGAGCGGAGCGGCATCCAAAGGATCGAGCGCGTCCGGGACGGGGACCACGTAGTCGCCGTGCGCGAGCGCGTACTCGGCATAGCCGCCGTCGACGGAGTATCCGCTGTTGTGCTGGCGCAGGCAGAGGGTCTCCCAGCCGGTGACGCAGTAATCGCAGCGGCCGCAGGCGTCCGCCAACCACGGGATCGCGACCCGCTCGCCCACCTGGACGTGCCGCACCTCGGGGCCAACGGCGTCGACGATTCCGACGCCCTCGTGACCCGGCACGAAGGGCGGGGTGGGCTTGACCGGCCAGTCGCCGCGGGCAGCGTGGATGTCGGTGTGGCACAGCCCGCATGCCTCGATCCGGACGCGCACCTGGTGCGCACCGGGCTCCGGCAGCGGGCGGTCCTCGATGGTCAGCGGGGCTGTGAAGTCACGGACGACGGCAGCCTTCATCGCAGCTCTCCTCGGTTCGTTCCGATGGTGGTTCGTCGTTCCCATCCCAACAACCCACGCGGCGCCCGGGCTTGGGCCGAGCGGCCCTGCTCCCCCGACCATGTGGCCCAAGGAACCGCACGCGGCGTGGGTCCGCTTCCACAGGCCCCCGCAGGGACAGGGCCATCCGGCCCTGTCCCACGTCGTGCCCAGTACGTAGCGTCGGGGTATGGCCTCACGTACTCACGGGAACGCACTGAACCGCGCCCTCCTGCTCACCGCCGTCGCGCTCGTGGGCGCGGCCGTGGCGAAGGAACTGGCGCGGCCGGCCGCTGAACGCACGTGGCACGGCCGGATCGTCGGCCTGCCCTACGACTTCCGTCCGCCGACCGCCGAGCGTCTGCGTGCCGAGTTCTGGGCACCGGACAACCCCGCGCTGTTCACCCCGCACGCTTTCGGCATCGGCTATGGGGTGAACCTGGCCCGCGTGGCGGGGCGGTTCTACCCACCGGACTGAGCTAAGAAGGCGTTCAGTTCCGGGCCGGCAGCGTCAGGAAGACGTCAAGGTTCGCCTGCGGCGGCCGGAACGCGGGTGGGATGGACGGGTGATCCGTATTCTCGCCCACCCGCGGCCGGTACTGCCCGCGTCGCTACAGCTCGGCGTGGCCTTCGCCACCGCCCTGTGCGCAGGCATCGCCCTCGCGTCTTTGCTGCACGGACGCGAGGGCGGCCTGTCGCTCGCGCTGCTGTGCATCGCGGCGGGCTACGC
Source organism: Streptacidiphilus monticola (assembly GCF_042658505.1). Lineage (NCBI taxonomy): Bacteria > Bacillati > Actinomycetota > Actinomycetes > Kitasatosporales > Streptomycetaceae > Streptacidiphilus > Streptacidiphilus monticola. The sequence continues at coordinate 55,223 of NZ_JBHSQJ010000005.1, forward strand.
CGCCTGCTGGGCCCGGGACGTGGCCGCGGGGCTGGTGGTGGGGCCGGTGTTCTGGCTCTGCTACGACGGCTTCGTGGAGCACCGCTACGGGGTCCTCGGCTGGCACGGCGCCAGCGACCTGCCGGCCCTGGGCTTCCTGTGCGCCGCCGGCCTGCTGCCGGGTCTGGTGCGGGCAGTCGGTCTGGTGTGTACGGTGCGCCGACGCTTCCAGCGGGTCACCCTGAAGCCGTTCGAGCCGCAGCTGCCCGAGCCCGGTCACCCGTCTACCTGGAACTGACCGGAGCGGCCGGGAGAGCGCCCGGGAATTCCGCCTCCGACGGAACCGGCAGGCCCGGCCGGACCGGACGTGAGCCGGGCCGTCACCCGACGGCCCCCTCCGGCGGCCGCTCCGGTAGCCATCCGTCGTCCGCGGCCGCCGTCCAGGCGCAGCCGCAGCCGCAGCCGCAGGTCCACGATCTGGTATGCGCAGCCGTCCCGGCTGATCCAGTCGCCGCGCCGCAGCTCACGCACCGGGGTGGCCACGGCGCCAGCCGTCCAACGACCTTTCGGCGCTTCGAAGGCAGGCAGGGAACTGGAAGACACGCACACCTCACCACAGGACAGCGCACCCCCACCGGGCGGGATCCTCTCACTCACGGGCGCTCGGCCGCCAGCAAGACGCGCTGCCAACGCGCCGTCTGCGGGGCACAGTTGGCGCCGCGGCCGGGCCGGGACGTGCGCCCCCGCAGAGCTGCTCTCCTCCTCGGCCGAAGGGGGCGCCCGGCCACGCTCCGCCCAACACGCACAGGGCTGCGGTGCTGCGTCCGGCCACTGGGGCCGTCAGTGGGGCCGTCCGGAGATGATCAGGATTTCGCCGACCGGGCGGCGAGGGGTGGGCCGTCCGGACGGGCCGTAGCCGAGGCGCAGGACCATTTGCACGTGCCCCGGCGGTGCCTGGGGGTCGCGGACCAGCCAGCGCAGTTCCGGGGCCTCCAGGGCGTGCGAGGTCAGAGACGTGGCCAGGCCCCGCAGCGTGGCGAGCAGCAGGACGCGTTCAAGTGCCTGGCCGGCGCGGATCCAGTCCTGGACCCGGTCCTGCCGGGTGGTCAGGAGCGCCAGTTGCGGGTGGGGCTCGAAGTCGGCTGCCGGTCGGCCGGAGATCAGGCGTCGGCCGGCGAAGTCACGCACCGGTGCGCGGCCGATGTGCTTGCGTGGGCCGAAGGCGTACTCGGGTATGCCCTCTGCTGGTCCGTGTGCGTCCGGGTAGGTCCAGCGGGTCAGGTCGGGGTCGTGTTCCAGAATGTCGTGGGCCTCGGCGTCCTGGACCAGGCCGATGATCGACTGGACGTGCCACGGGCTGGGGAAGGTCATCTGCGCCCCCTCTTCGGCGGCGGCCCGGCACAGTTCGTCCCGCAGGGCCTGCGGGATTCGCCGGTCCTCGAAGGGGTCGCGGCTGGTGTGGCGGCGATAGAGCACGGGGTGCAGTTCCGCCAGGTCCTGCGGCGCGGTGAGTTCTTCGTAGAGGCGGACTCGGGCGAGCAGCCGCTGGTCCTCCGGCTGGGGCAGGATCACCGTGTCCGGGCACCAGCCGCGGTGCGCGGCGGCGACGCGAAGGTTGAACAGGGCTGCGCCGCAACCGATGTGCAGCGCCCGGTTGTGGCGGTCGGCATGGGCCATGGCCCGTTCCAGGTCGGGCCACAGCTCGAAGACGCGGGCTGCCCGGTCGTAAGCGAAGCGCCATGGCTGCGCGTTGTGCATGGACGGCGCGAAGGACGCGTCTTTGACGATCTCCTGGACCGACCGGTCATCGAGCGGGGCGGGCATGGCGGGCCTCCCTCCTGGGGGCGGTTGTGCTTCCAGCGTCCACCTGGCACGGCACCTGGCAGCAGGGGCCAACGGCCGCAGGACAGGGCCGTTCGGCCCTTCAGCGGTGCGACGGCGCAGGACGAGTGTGATCACTGCTCAGGCATCGCCTCGAGCAAGCTCAGCAGGCCGATCATGCAGGAAGCTGATCAAGGAGGACAGATGAACTCCACCCAGGTGCGGCCCGGCGTCGAGGTCCTGGTGCGGCTGCGCGGCGGGATCTCCGCCGAGGTGGCGCAGTACGCCCGCGACAAGCTCGCACCGGTCGTCGAGCAGCTGCACGGGCCCGTGCCGCAGGTCCAGGTGAAGCTCACCCAGGATCCGCATCCCTCGGTGGTGCGCCCGGTCCGTGCCGAAGCGACGGTGGACGTCGGCGGCCGCCCGGTGCGCGCGCAGGTGACCGCCGCGACCCTCACCGAGGCGGTCGACCTGCTCAAGGACCGCCTGGCTGCCCGTTTGAGCCGCCTGAGCGACCGCAGGGCCGGCCACGGCCACCGGGCCGGGGGCCGCCGGGTCCAGGGCAGCCGCCCGGTGGAGGAGCGGCAGATCGTGCGCCGCAAGTCCTTCCCGCTGCCGCCGCAGTCCGTGGCCGACGCGCTGGAGGAGTTGGAGGCGATGGACTTCGACTTCTACCTGTTCAAGGAGGAGTCGACCGGAGCTGATTGCCTGCTGTCCCACGCGGACCCGGCCGGCTACCGCATCGAGCGCACCGGGCACGCGAACCCCCCGGACATTCCCGACGCAGTCATCGAGAGCCACACGCCCGCACCGGAGTTGACGCTTGCTCAGGCGGTGCAGCGGCTGGAGGTCGCGGCGCTGCCCTTCGTCTTCTTCATCGACCCGGCCACCGGGCGCGGCTCGGTCCTCTACCACCGCCACGACGGCAACTACGGCGTCATCCGACCCGGCTCCTGACCTGCGCACCCCGTTGGTCTCTCACCGCCCGCGCGCCGCACCTCGTGGCACGCGGGCGGCGCGCTGCCGGCGCTTGGGGGCGCTCGCGCACCGGGCGTGCAGCGCCAGGCCGGCATCTGCCAGCCTGGCCGTGGGGGCTCACGTTCACCGCGTCCAGCCCGGTGCTGCCCTTGCCGGCCCTGAACCTGACGGTGCATCACTCCCGCAGGGGGCCGGGAACGGCCGTTGGCGCTCGGGCTTCGGGCCGCCCCGATAGCAGGAGCTCCTCGAAACGTCCTGGCCGAGGCATCCGTCGCCGGGATCGGGCCGGGCCACGCCCCTCGGTCACTCTCACGTCGGGACCTTCGGCCCGCACGGGTGCCCCAACTGGCCGCCGCCCCAAGGGGGCTGGGGCGAGAGCCTGAGGACGTCGGAACGTGCATCCCGCACGAGCCCACCATGACGACTCGAAAGGTGGTCCCATGACCCGCCGTCGGCCGACCGAGGAGACACTGGAACCGCCGGGCGCCGAGCCCGGTGCGGCGACGGACACCGCATCCTGTGTCGACGCGCTGGTCACCCGGGCGGTCACCGCGCTGGGCGAGTACGCCGACTTCACGCAGGAGCAGGTCGACCGGATCGTGAAGAAGGCCTCGCTGGCCGCTCTGGCCCGTCACACCCATCTGGCCGCGCTCGCGGTAGAGGAGACCGGCCGGGGCCTGTTCGAGGACAAGGCCGTGAAGAACGTCTTCGCCTGCGAGAACGTCACGCACGTGATGGCCCGGACCAAGACGGTCGGGGTGATCCGCCGGGACGAGATCGACGGCATCGTCGAGATCGCCGAACCCGTCGGCGTCGTCGCCGGGATCACGCCGGTCACCAACCCCACCTCCACCACGATCTTCAAGTGCCTGCTGGCGCTGAAGACCCGCAACCCGGTCGTGTTCGCATTCCATCCCGCAGCGCAGCACTGCTCGGCCGAGGCGGCGCGGATCGTCCGCGACGCGGCCGTGGCGGCCGGCGCCCCCGCGCACTGCATCCAGTGGATCGACCAGCCGTCGATGGAGGCCACCACCGCGCTGATGCACCACCCTGACGTCGCCACCATCTTGGCGACCGGCGGCAACGCGATGGTCCGCGCCGCCTACAGCTGCGGCAAGCCCGCGTTGGGGGTCGGCGCCGGCAACGTCCCGGCCTACATCGAGCGCACCGCCGACCTGCGGCGCGCCGTCAACGACATCGTCTTGTCGAAGACCTTCGACAACGGCATGATCTGCGCCTCCGAGCAAGCCGTCATCCTGGACGCGCAGATCCGCGACACGGCGCTTGCACAGTTCCGTCGGCTCAAGGCCCACCACGCCACCGCGGACGAGAAGGCACTGCTGGAGCGCCACCTGTTCGGTGCCGGGGATGGCGTCTCGTGCGCAGGGGACCGGCTCAACCCGCAGGTGGTGGGCCGGTCCGCGGTACAGATCGCGCAGGCCGCGGGGTTCGAGGTGCCCGCTGACACCTCGATCATCCTCGTGGACGCCGCCGGGGTAGGGCCGGCGGAGCCGCTGACCCGGGAGAAGCTGTGCCCGGTGCTGGCCGTGCTCACCGCCGACTCCCGCCGGGAAGGGATTGAACTCGCCGCCGCCATGGTGGAGTTCAACGGTCTGGGCCACTCGGCCGCGGTCCACACCGAGGACGCCGCGTTCGCCGAGGAGTTCGGCCACGCCGTCAAGGCATGCCGCATCATCTGGAACGCACCCAGCTCCCAGGGCGGCATCGGCGACGTCTACAACGCGTTCATGCCCTCGCTCACGCTCGGCTGCGGCAGCTACGGACACAACTCCGTCTCCGGCAACGTCTCGGCGCTGAACCTCGTCAACATCAAGCGGATCGGTCGGCGCAACACCAACATGCAGTGGTTCAAGGTGCCCCCGAAGATCTACTTCGAACGCAACTCCATCCGCTACCTGGCGAGTATGCCCAGCGCCTACCGGGTCGTGGTCGTCACCGACCGCACGATGGTGGAGATCGGCCACCTGGAGCGGGTCCGCAAAGTTCTGGACCGGCGCCGTGATCCGGTCGAGGTCCGCGTGGTGGACTTCGTCGAGCCCAACCCGAGCATCGACACCGTGCGCCGGGGCGCCGAACTGATGCGGGACTTCCAGCCGGACACGATCATCGCCCTGGGCGGCGGCTCGCCGATGGACGCGGCCAAGGTCATGTGGCTGCTGTACGAACACCCCGAGGTGGACTTCGCCGACCTGAAGGAGAAGTTCTTCGACATCCGCAAGCGCGCCTTCACCTTCCCCGACCTGGGCGAGAAGGCCAAGCTGGTGTGCATCCCGACCACCTCGGGCACCGGCTCGGAAGTCACCCCGTTCGCGGTCATCACCGACACCGCCAACGGGCAGAAGTTCCCCCTCGCCGACTACGCGTTCACCCCGAGCGTCGCGATCGTCGACCCGGCGCTGACCATGCGTCTGCCCAAGGACGTCACCGCCGACTCCGGCTTCGACGCCCTGACCCACTGCATCGAGACCTACGTGTCGGTCTACGCCAACGACTTCACCGACGGCCTGGCGATGCAGGGCATCCGGCTGATCTTCGAGAACCTCGAACAGGCCGTGCACAACGGCCCCGACGACCCGGTCGCGCGGGAGCGGATGCACAACGCCGGCACCATCGCCGGCATGGCCTTCGGTTCGGCCTTCCTCGGCGTCGTCCACGCCATGGCCCACACGCTCGGGGCGACCTTCCACGTCGCCCACGGCCGCACCAACGCGCTGCTGCTGCCCCACGTCATCCGCTACAACGGCGCCGCTCCGGGCAAGGTGACCAGCTGGCCCAAGTACACCCACTACGTCGCCCCCGAGCGGTACCAGGCCATCGCCCGGATGCTGGGCCTGCCCGCCGACACCCCCGAGCAGGGCGTGGAATCCCTGGCCCGAGCCGTGGAGGAGCTGCGGGACCGGGCCGGCATCCCCAGCTCCTTCAAGGAGGCCGGCGTCGAGGAGACCGCGTTCCTGGCCGCGCTGCCGCAGCAGGCGATGAACGCCTACGAGGACCAGTGCGCCCCCGCCAACCCCCGGCTGCCCATGCTCGCGGACATGCAGCAACTGATGCGGCAGGCCTACTACGGCGACCCGAGCTAAGCGCCCCACGGCCCGGGCGGAGCTCGCCCGGCCCCTCCCCGCACCACCCGGACTTCACACGACCACGGTGCCGACAGCACCGAGAGGGAGCACCACAATGACCATCGAGCGGACCGAGACGACCGGCCGGAGCGCGTGGACCGGCTTCAAGGGCGGCCTGTGGCGCGACACCGTCGACGTCCGGGACTTCATCCAGCACAACTACACCCCCTACGAGGGCGACGGCTCCTTCCTGACCGGCCCCACCGACCGCACCACAGCCGTGTGGCAGAAGATCACCGCCCTCTTCCCCGAGGAGCGGGAGCGGGGCGTGTACGACGTCGCGTACGACGTCCCGTCGAGCATCACCGCGCACCAGCCCGGCTGGATCGACCGCGACCGCGAACTGATCGTCGGCCTGCAGACGGACGCCCCCCTCAAGCGGGCGATCATGCCATTCGGTGGCTGGCGGATGGTCTCCGGGGCGCTGCGGACCTACGGCTACCCCGTCCCCCCGGAGCTGGAGAAGGTCTTCACCAGCTACCGCAAGACCCACAACGACGGCGTGTTCGACACCTACACCCCCCAGATCCTCGCCGCCCGCAAGGCGGGCATCATCACCGGCCTGCCCGACGCCTACGGCCGCGGACGGATCATCGGCGACTACCGCCGTGTCCCGCTGTACGGGGTGGACCGCCTGATCGAGGTCAAGCGGGCCGAGAAGGCCGAACTGGACCCGCTGCCCCGCCGGCCCGAGCAGCTGGAGGAGGTCATCCGGCTGCGTGAGGAACTGGCCGAGCAGATCCGGGCGTTGGGCGAACTCAAGCAGATGGCCGCAAGCTACGGCCACGACGTCTCCCGTCCGGCCGCCACCGCGCAGGAGGCCGTCCAGTGGCTCTACCTGGCCTACCTGGCCGCGGTGAAGGAGCAGAACGGTGCTGCCATGTCCCTGGGGCGCACCTCCACCTTCCTCGACATCTACCTGCAACGCGACATCGAGACCGGCCTGCTGACGGAGCAGCAGGCGCAGGAGTTGGTCGACGACTTCGTCATCAAGCTGCGCATCGTCCGTTTCCTGCGCACCCCGGAGTACGACGAACTGTTCTCCGGTGACCCGACCTGGGTCACCGAGTCGATCGGCGGCATCGGCGCCGACGCACGCCCGCTGGTGACCCGGACGTCGTTCCGCTACCTGCAGACCCTGTACAACCTCGGCCCGGCCCCCGAGCCGAACATGACCGTCCTGTGGTCGCCCCGACTCCCCCAGGGCTTCAAGGAGTTCTGCGCCAAGGTGTCCATCGACACCTCCAGCGTGCAGTACGAGTCGGACGAGCTGATGCGGCCCCGCTTCGGCGACGACACCGCCATCGCCTGCTGCGTGTCCGCAATGGCGGTGGGCAAGCAGATGCAGTTCTTCGGCGCCCGGGTCAACCTCGCCAAGGCCCTGCTCTACGCGATCAACGGCGGCCGCGACGAGCGCAGCGGCGCCCAGGTCGGAACGGCGACCGAACCCGTCACCGGCGACGTCCTCGACTACGACCAGGTCCTCGCCCGGCTCGACCGGCAACTGGACTGGCTCGCCGAGACGTACGTCCACGCCCTCGACGTCATCCACTACATGCACGACAAGTACGCGTACGAGCGCCTGGAGATGGCCCTGCACGACCGCGACGTGCGCCGCACCATGGCCTGCGGCATCGCGGGCCTGGCCGTCGCGGCCGACTCCCTGTCGGCCATCAAGTACGCCCGGGTCTCCCCGGTCCGCGACGAGACCGGCCTGGCCGTCGACTACGCGATCGAGGGCGACTACCCCGCCTACGGCAACAACGACGACCGCGCCGACAAGATCGCGGTGTGGCTGGTCGAGACGTTCATGGCGAAGGTGCGCCGCCATCCGACCTACCGCGGCGCCGAGCACACCCAGTCAGTGCTCACCATCACCTCCAACGTGGTCTACGGCAAGAAGACCGGCGCCACCCCGGACGGCCGCCGCGCCGGCGAGCCGTTCTCCCCCGGCGCCAACCCCATGAACGGCCGCGACCGCCACGGCTACATCGCCAGCGCCCTGTCGGTGGCCAAGCTGCCCTACGCCAGCGCCGAGGACGGCATCTCCCTCACCAACACCATCACCCCCGACGCGCTCGGCCGCACCGACCAGGAGCGGGTCACCAACCTTGTCGGCGTCCTGGACGGCTACATCACCTGCCACGGCTTCCACATGAACGTCAACGTCCTGGACCGCGACACCCTCCTGGACGCCATGGAGCACCCGGAGAACTACCCGCAGCTGACCATCCGCGTCAGCGGCTACGCCGTCAACTTCGTCCGCCTCACCCGCGAGCAGCAACTCGACGTGATCAGCCGCACCTTCCACGACGCCCTGTAGGCGTACACAAGGTAGGTGTGCCGGCGCACCGCACAGTGCGCCGGCACACGCCGACCCAAAGGACCTGCCATGGCCGACCCTGTCCCTTCACCCCCACTGTCACCGGCCCCGCACCCCTGCACGTTCACCGGCGACTGCACCGCCCCTGCCGTCCAGTCCGCGACGACGCTGCCGGCCACCCCGGCCGCCGCCCGCACCGGTCGGCCGGCCAGCGGTATGGTCCACTCCTGGGACCTGTCCACCGGCGTGGACGGCCCCGGGACGCGCTTCGTCACCTTCCTCGCCGGCTGCCCCCTTCGCTGCCGGTACTGCCACAACCCCGACACCTGGCACATGCGCGACGGCCGACGCACCTCGGCAGACGAGATCCTTCGCGAAGCCGCCAACTGCGCCCCGTTCATCCGCACCGCAGGCGGCGGCGCTACCATCAGCGGGGGCGAGCCCCTGCTGCAGCCGGTCTTCTGCGGCGAACTCCTGCACCGGTTCAAGCACGAACTCGGCCTGCACACCGCGCTGGACACCTCCGGTTTCCTCGGCGCCCGCGCCACCGACGCCCTGCTCGCCGACACCGACCTGGTGCTGCTGGACATCAAGTCCTGGGACCGGTCGCTGTACCGGCACCTGACGGGGCGTCACCTCGCGCCCACCCTCGACTTCGCGCGCCGCCTGGCCGATCTCGGCAAGGAGGTCTGGGTCCGCTTCGTCCTCGTCCCGGGCCTGACCGACCAGGCGGACAACGTCGAAGGCGTCGCCGCGTTCACCGCCTCCCTGGGCAATGTCACCCGCGTCGATGTCCTGCCCTTCCACAAGCTCGGCGCCGCCAAGTGGCGCGCCCTCGGCCTGGACTTCACCCTCGCCGACACACCCACCCCCACCCGCAACCAACTCGCCGCCGCCCGCGCCGCCTTCACCGCCCACGGCCTCCACGCCCTCTGAGGCGACACCTGGCATGCGGCCAAGGGATCCTTTCGAACAACTCCGCCCGCGCGGCTCTCACGGCACTCGTCGGCGGTTTCGCCGTCTGCTCAAGCCGGCGCCTGACGGCGCCCCAGCCAGACCCACGGGCGTGGCAGCGTACGACCTTTTGTCACCGAGCGCGAAGAGCGCCAGGCCCCCGTGGGGGGCGACCAACTCCACGTTGGCTGAGTGCGACGAGACCTCCGCCTGAAGCTCAAGCGGCTCGCCGAGCGGGGGGGATCCTGGCCGGGACCGAGCAGGGGCTGTTCACCCTGCCACGGCCGCAGCCCGTTCCAGCGAGCCCGCAACCAGCTTGCTCAGACCAACCGAGAGGCCGAGCCGGACACCACCTGATGGTGTGGAACTCGCTTGCCCCCGTCTTGAGGCCGGTCGACGATAGGCGCCTATGAGTGCTGTCCAGATCGCAGGCTGTTCTGGCGCCGGGAAGTCCACGGTTGCAGCCATGTTGGCCCGTCGAGGCCTGGTGTCCATCGACGCCGACGCCGACCCGTTGCTTGCCCGGTTCGTCGATCCTGGCGGCGCCGTGGTGGCCAAACAGCCGACGGCGCCGGACCTGGCCTGGCTTGCCCGGCACAGCTGGGCATGGGATCCGACCCGCTTGGACGAACTGATTCGGGCCGCCGCGCCGGCGACTTTGTACGTCTGTGGCGGTGCGGACAACCAGCAAGAGGTCGCCGACCGCTTCACCCAGGTGTTCTTGCTGGAGATCGACGAGCCCACGATGCTGGCACGACTGGATGCGCGCCAGGAGCACCACGACTGGGGCCGCGTCGGGGAAACTCGCGAGTACCTGCGCCGCAAGCTGCCGGTATTGCAGGACCACCTGCGCTCATCGGGTGCGATCGTCATCGACGCCAGGCGGCCCCTCGACCAGGTGGTGGACGCGATCCTGTCCCGCACGCTGCCAATACGGCCGCGGTCCCGGCCGAGCTGAGGTGCCAACCCGAGCCCGAACCCGGCTTGTTGAGACCCAGCCCTGGCTGTACTGGCCCGCAACCGGCCCACCTCACCCCAGCCCAGCCCCGAAGCGGACAATCGCTTGCGAACCGCCCACTCAGACGGGTGGAGCCCGAGCCCCTGAGGGCCCGGGCTCCACAAAGGGATGGTCAGCGAAGCCAGGACACGTCGCGAACCAAGGGCAGGCGGCCCCATACCCGGCCCAGCCCGAGGGTGTCGCCGGCGGAGGTGGCAGCCAGCACCACCAGCGCTGCCGCGTAGAGCAGGTGGTAGTCGACGAACGGGTTGCTGGACATGGTCGGCGCGCCACCCGTCACGTGCCGGGCCGGTGGGAACTCCGCCAACCACATCAGCGCGAGCAGCACTGTTCCCGCCAGCGCGGCCGGTCGCAGCGCGACCCCCAAAGTGACGGTGAGCCCGATGCCGGCCAGTCCCAGCATGAACAGGGTGTCCGCCCAGCCGGTGCCGGCGATGTGGTGGAACGTCGACTGCAGCGGCCCGACGTGCACGGCGCTGAGGAAGCCCTTGGTGGGCGAGCCGCCGTGGAGCCAGCTTCGGGCAGAGGCGGTGGCGTAGCCGAGGCCGAACAGCTTGTCCAGGAAGGCCCACAGGAACACGAAGCCGGTCAGCAGCCGCAGGCAGGCGAGCGCGTAGTCGGCGGTGGTGGTCACCGCGGTGCTGCGCTCCGCGACGTGCGTGCGGGCGGCCGCGCCCTCGTTGCGGTGGCGCAGGTGGAGGGTGAACCGGTGAGGAGCGTCGTGCAGTGCCATGGCGGGCCCTTCTGGAATCAAGAGTCGAAGAAGCGTCAACTTCCCTTGCCGATAAGCGTCTTGTCTCCCTGATGTCCCGGCACGGGGCCGAACAGGTCCGTCATGGGAGCCGAAGGTCCCTGCCGGGAAGGGCGATGCGGCTGTCGGGACAGGGAGCGGTCGACAAGCGGGACCATCGGCCCACCGGTCACTGCCCGTCCGGGCCTGTGTGGGGCAGTGCCGCGGCCGGGAAGCTGCTGCCACGACGGCGACTCGCGCCGCGGAACAAGGAGGCGATCCGTGACCACGCCCGCGACCAGTCCCCGTCCCCCTCGCTTCACCGCGGCCCGGTTGCATGCCTTCGTCCGACACGGCCGCAACCCGCTCCGCAGGCCCCTCGATCGGCTTCGGACGATCACGAGGTGGTGCTTGGTTCTCGGACTCCTGACTGCGGCGGCGGCAGCGGCAGTGCTCGGGCTCACGGTGTTCGACGAGGCCCGAGCACATGCCGCTGCCGCCCAGGCACGGCTTCGGGGCGTCGATGCCGTGGCACTGACCTCGCCGGCCGTCACGAAGGGAAGCGATGAGAGCACCGGCACGGCGTTGCTGCGCTGGTCCGACCGCTCGGGTGCCGCACACCAAGTGGCCGCCTCAGTGCCGCTGTGGACCCAGGCAGGGTCGACAGTGAGGATCTGGCTGGACCGGCACGGGCAGGCCGGTCCCGGTCCCGAGAGCGTTTCAGCCTCCGCAGCACGTGCCGTCGGCAAAGGGCTGCTGCTGCTCGTGACAGAGGCCGCCTTGCTGACCATGGCGTGGACCGGAGCATCCTGGGCGGTGGACCGGACCGCTATGCGGGCCTGGGAGCGGGAGTGGCAGCAGGTCGAACCGGTGTGGCATCAACGGGGCTGACCCCGTTGCCCAGACACGTCGCGCCACTGGTCCGTGTCACTGAGCATCGGCCCCCAGAACGCCTTCCGACCCTGACGCACATCCTCGGCGGAAGCTGGAACGGCCTGGACCGGCCTGGTGTCCGGCCCCCGAGGACGCCGCGCTCGGCGCACCGCGACCTGCCGCGTCGTGTGGTCGTCCGCGCTGATCCAGTTCCCCAGGCAACGGCCATCGCCCGCGTGCCATCGGTGCCGGCGAGCCGTTGAGGGCCGACCGGGCCCGCACCGTGGGCCAGTCGGCCCACGTCGCCCCCGGCCGTGGGGAGGACCGTGGGTGAGTGGGTCCGTGATGGCCCCTCAGCACGGTGTGGAGGCAGCCATGCAAGCCAGCTCCAGCTTCCTCGGAGAGCTCGCTCCCGCGCACGCGGAGCGGCTGCAGAGGTACGCGCACGAGGTGACCTTCGCGGCCGGCCGGCCGATCTTCAAAGAGGGCCAGCGCGCGGACCGGATCTGGGTGCTGCACAGTGGCCGGGTCGGCTTGGAGCTGCATGTTCCCGGCCGGCGTCCGGCGGTCATCGAGGTGCTGAGCGGCCGGCAGCTGCTCGGCTGGTCGTGGCTCATGCCGCCGTACCGCTGGCATCTGGGGGCTGTTGCGGAGACGAACGTGCGCGCCGACGAGTATGACGCAGCGACCGTACGCGTGCTGTGCGAGGAGGATCCGCTGCTCGGGCGCGCGGTCGCGCTCGCCGTCGCCGCTGTCGTCGCCGAGCGTCTGACCGCCGCGCGAACCCGACTGCTCGACCTCTACGGACCTGGCGGCAGTGGATCCGGTCGATGACATGGCAGCCGCATCAGCCGTCGTGGGTCGACCTGCCCGCGCGCGCTCGACTACCGCCGACCAGCCCTGCCGGCGTGGCCGTTCGCCACGGCTGGTGGGGCCCGCCGCAGAGCGCACGCAAAGTGGCGAACGGACAGGTCGTCTTGCCACCTTGCACCTGGGCGGTGGCCGCATGGCCGCGCGAGTGCCGCTTCGGCGCCCGGATCCGGCGGGAGCGTCCTCGACGGGCATGACCGGGCGCGAGCTGCGAGTGCTCGTCCGCGGGCGGAGCAGGCCTTCGGGGCCGAGCAGCCCGCGCGTACGGGGCCGGTCGGCCCTGTCGCCCGGCTCGGAAACGGAGCCACAGTGGGTCGTGGCTGTCGGACGTCCCGGCACTACCTCTTCGATGAACAGGCAGGCCCCGGTGGCAACTTCCGTCGATCCGTCCGTGCCCGCACCGCCCCGCCCCGACCATGGGCAGGCCGTGGCGCCAGGACTGTCAGCGGCCACCGCTGCCGCCCTGGAGCCGGCAGCGGTTCTGGCCGCACTCGGCGCCGAACCTGCCGGACTGACCGGCGCCGAGGCCGCGCGCCGCCTCACTGCGGTCGGGCCGAACGCGGTGCGGACCCACCAGGTGCGCGCCCTGGCCGTGCTCGCCCGACAGTTGCGCAGCGCACTGCTGCTGCTCCTGGTGGTCACCGCCACCGTCTCCTTCTTCTTCGGCGAGCGCACCGACGCCGTGATCATCGGGTCAATCCTGCTGCTGAGCATCGCGCTCGGCTTCGCCAACGAGTACCGGGCCGAGAAGTCCGCCGCCGCGCTGCACTCCGCCGTCCGGCACACCGCCGTCGTCCTGCGCGACGGCCACGAGGCCGAGGTGGACGTCACCGACCTGGTGCCGGGAGACGTGGTGCTGCTGTCCCTGGGCCAGGTCGTCCCCGCCGACATCCGCCTGCTGGACTGCACCTTCCTCCAGTGCGACGAGAGCGTCCTGACCGGCGAGTCGGCGCCGGTCGACAAGCGATCCGCCCCGGTCCCCGACGGCACCGTCCTTGCGGAGCTGGCCAGTTGCGCGCTGATGGGGACCGTCGTCCACGCGGGCACCGGCCGCGGCGTCGTGGTCGCCACCGGCGGACGCGCGGAGTTCGGACGGATCGCCCTCGGGCTCGGCGAACGCCAGCCCGAGACCGAGTTCCAGCGGGGCCTGCGCCGCTTCTCCGTCCTACTGCTCCAGGTAGCCCTCGCCCTCACCAGCGCGATCTTCCTGATCAACGTGCTCCTGCACCGCCCGCTGCTGGACGCGCTCCTCTTCTCCCTCGCCATCGCCGTCGGCATCACGCCGCAGCTGCTCCCGGCCGTGGTCAGCACCAGCCTCGCGGCCGGGTCACGCCAACTCGCCCGGCGCAAGGTGCTGGTGAAGCGGCTGGTCTGCATCGAGGACCTGGGCGACATGGACGTCCTGGTCACCGACAAGACCGGAACCCTCACCGAGGGCCGCATCACCTTCCGCGAGGCCCTGGACCCGCAGGGAGGAGTCAGCGACGACGCCCTGCTGTTCGGGCTGCTCGCCACCGAAGGGGACCTCAGCGGCGACCACCTGGGGGGCAACCCGCTGGACACCGCCCTCTGGCAGGCCCCGCACGCGCGAGTGCCGGGAGGCTGTCGCCGTCTGGCCCAGCTCCCCTTCGACCACGAGCGGCAGTTGACCTCCGCCCTCGTGCAACTCCCCGACAGCACAAGACTGCTGGTGACCAAGGGCGCCCCCGAGGTGCTGCTGGACCGGTGCCAGGACGTGCCCACCACCGCGTCCGCCGTCTTGGACCGGCTCTTCGACGAGGGCAGCCGGGTGGTCGCCGTGGCCACACGGGACGCCGCCGGCGCCACCACCGTCACCGCGGCCGACGAGACCGGGCTGCACCTGGCCGGGTTCCTCGTCTTCCTCGACCCGCCCAAGGCCGATGCCGCGGCCTCGCTGGAACGCCTGGCCCGGCTCGGGGTCAGCGTCAAGATCTGCACCGGCGACAACCCGCGCGTCGCCCGCAAGGTCTGCACGGACCTCGGCCTGCCCGTCGGCCGTACCCTGACCGGGCGCGACCTCGCCGCCCTGGACGACGCCCGACTCGCCGCGGTGGTGGGCGAGACGACCGTGTTCGCCCGCGTCTCCCCGGAGGACAAGGCCCGCGTCGTCCGCGCTCTGCGCAGTCGCGGCAGCGACGTCGGCTTCCTGGGCGACGGCGTCAACGACGCCCTCGCCCTGCACGCCGCCGACGTCGGCGTCTCCGTGGACTCGGCCACCGACGTGGCCAAGGACGCCGCCGACGTGGTCCTGCTGGAGAAGGACCTGGGCGTCCTCGCCGACGGTGTGGCCGAGGGGCGTCGGATCTTCGCCAACACCATCAAGTACGTGCTGATGGGCACCTCGAGCAACTTCGGCAACATGTTCAGCGCGGCCGGCGCCTCCCTGGTGCTGTCGTTCCTGCCGATGCTGCCCTCGCAGATCCTGCTCAACAACCTCCTCTACGACGCGGGCCAACTCACCATCCCCACCGACCGGGTGGACCCGGAGCAGCTGGCTGCCCCCTCCCACTGGGACATCCGGCTGATCCGCCGCTTCATGCTCTGCTTCGGACCGGTCAGCTCGCTGTTCGACGTGCTCACCTTCTGGGTGATGCTCGGCCTCTTCCACGCGGGGCCGGCCCTGTTCCGCTCGGGCTGGTTCGTGGAGTCGCTGGCGACCCAGAGCCTGGTGATCTTCGCCATCCGCACCCGCCGCGTCCCGTTCCTGCGCAGCCGACCCAGCCGGGCACTCACCGCGGCGACGCTGGCCGTCGTCGCCGTCGGCGTGGCACTGCCGCTGTCCCCGGCCGCGCACACGCTCGGCTTCCAGCCGCTTCCGCCCGCCTTCTTCCTGGCGCTCACAGTGATGACCCTGGCCTACCTGGCGCTGATCGAGACGGTCAAGCGGTACTTCTTCCGCCACGTGCCCACCACGTCGGCCCCACGCACCCACCGCACCCACGTCCACCGAGTCCAGCGACGCGCTGCCCGCTTCAGCCGCCCCGAACCACTGGCCCCGCGCTGACGCCGGCCCTCGCCAGGATGACCGCGATGCCGCCCGGCCCCAGGGCTGTGGAGGCTGCCACGCTGGGAGTTAAGGCGACGGTCATGGAGACGACCGGGCCGGACCCCCGAGCGGGGCGGGTCCACCCCGGTCGCCGACGGCTGCAGAGGCTCACGTGCCGCCGCAGGACGGCAGGCCCGCCGTCCTACCAGCTGGTGCCGATCTGGGTGCGGGCGCCGAGGGTG